>JAKAVI010000306.1 GCA_021817355.1 Pseudomonadota bacterium
TTTCTTTCTGATGGCAATGGTGAAAGCCATTGTGCCGCGCTATCGCTATGACCAGCTCATGCGGTTGGGATGGAAGGTGTTCCTGCCGATTTCCTTAGTTTGGGTGGTGATCACCGCTGGGTGGGTGATGGCCTTCCCGCATGGAATTGGAGCGTACTGATGGCGGTCTTGGACAGGAGAGCACGCTCTATCTTCCTGTGGGAATTCATAAAGAGCTTTGGGCTCGCGATGCGCTATTTTTTCCGGCGCAAAGCCACGCTGAATTATCCGTTCGAAAAGGGGCCTCTGAGCCCGCGATTTCGTGGCGAACATGCGTTGCGTCGTTATGCCAACGGGGAAGAACGCTGCATTGCATGCAAGCTCTGTGAGGCTGTTTGCCCTGCCTTGGCTATCACCATCGAGGCCGAGCCGAGGGCGGATGGCAGCCGCAGAACCACGCGGTATGACATTGACATGGTCAAATGCATTTATTGCGGACTATGCCAGGAAGCCTGCCCGGTCGATGCCATCGTGGAAGGACCAAACTTTGAGTTCGCGACGGAAACTCGCGAGGAACTGTTGTATGACAAGGACCGGTTGCTCGCCAATGGCGACCGCTGGGAGCGAGAGATCGCTCAAAATCTGGAACTAGACGCGCCATACCGCTGAGCGGACGGGCGAGACGAGGGAGCCGGTGGGTCAATGCTGCTAACGGAGATCGCCTTCGATTTGTTCTCGGCGATCATGATCGCTTCTGCGTTCATGGTGATCGCCGCACGTAACCCCGTGCATTCGGTGCTATTCCTGATTCTGACATTTTTTAACGCTGCCGCGCTCTTTGTGCTCCTTGGAGCAGAGTTTCTGGCGATGATCCTTTTGATTGTCTACGTGGGCGCAGTGGCGGTGTTGTTCCTGTTTGTGGTGATGATGCTAGACGTCGACTTTGACGAGTTGAGGCGTGGCGCTCTGCAATATCTGCCATTTGGAACACTGGTTGGAATTGTGCTGATCTGCGAATTGATATTGGTGGGAAGCGTTTGGTTTTTTGCGCCGGGAGCCTCGCATGCTTTGGCCCACGCAACGCCGGCAGGGCTTACCAACACGGCCGCGCTCGGTCGGATTCTTTACACTGACTACGTGTATTATTTTCAGACCGCGGGCCTTATCCTGCTGGTTGCCATGATTGGGGCCATCGTTCTGACCTTGCGACACAAGCCCGATGCACGGCGTCAAAGCATCGCAGTCCAGAATGCGCGTACTCGGCAAGACGCGGTGACGCTCGTTGAGATCGAGCCAGGTAGGGGAGCCTGAAGATGGCAATTGGTTTATCCGACTATCTTGCCGTTGCGGCCATTCTCTTCACCATTGGGGTGTTTGGCATTTTTCTTAACCGCAAGAATATCATCGTCATCCTAATGTCTATTGAACTGATCCTGCTGGCGGTCAACATCAATTTTGTGGCCTTCTCCGCCTATCTTGGAGATTTGGTAGGACAGGTTTTTGCCCTGTTTGTGCTCACTGTGGCGGCGGCTGAGGCGGCCATCGGCCTAGCCATACTCGTCGTTTACTTCCGCAACCGAGGTTCGATTGCGGTCGAAGACGTGAATTTGATGAAGGGCTAAAGAATGTACCTCGCCATTGTCTTTTTGCCCGCCCTTGGTGCGCTGATTGCAGGTCTGGGAGGATGGCTGATTGGCCACCGTGCCTCTGAGGTAATAACTACGGCATTTCTTTTTGTTGCCGCTGCGCTGTCCTGTTATGTGTTTTATGATGTTGCCTTTTTGCATCACGGCGGCATTGTGCACATAGCCACCTGGATCCATTCGGGTAACTTCAACGTCGACTGGACGCTGAGAGTCGATACGCTAACGGCTGTGATGTTGGTCGTAGTTACGGTGGTATCCAGTCTGGTTCACCTATACTCGTTTGGCTATATGGCCGAGGACCCGGGGCGTTGGCGGTTCTTCTCCTATCTCTCGTTGTTCACCTTTGCGATGCTAGCACTGGTTACAAGCAACAACTTCCTGCAGATGTTTTTTGGTTGGGAAGGCGTTGGCTTGGCGTCGTACCTGCTGATTGGATTTTGGTACACCAAGCCGGAGGCTTGTGCGGCCGCCATCAAGGCATTCGTCGTAAATCGGGTGGGTGATTTTGGCTTTGCCCTTGGCATTTTTGGTATCTGGTACGTTTTCGGGACCCTCAATTTTTCGACTGTGTTTGCAGCCGCGCCCCATATGGCAGGCAAAACCTTTATTTTTGCCGGTCACAACGTAGACATCATGACTACGCTGTGTCTGCTGCTGTTTGTTGGAGCCATGGGTAAGTCTGCCCAATTCCTTCTACATGTGTGGCTGCCCGATGCTATGGAAGGCCCAACACCAGTTTCCGCTCTTATTCATGCTGCGACGATGGTTACGGCGGGGGTATTTCTGGTCTGCCGTTGTTCCCCGATGTTCGAGCAGGCACCGTTTGCACTTTCGGTGGTTACATTCATAGGCGCTACGACAGCAATCTTTGCTGCGACGATTGGACTTTTCCAAAATGATATAAAGCGGGTCATCGCGTATTCTACCTGCTCGCAGCTAGGTTACATGTTTGCCGCCGCAGGCGTCTCTGCCTACGGCAACGCGATGTTTCACCTCTTTACCCATGCCTTCTTCAAGGCACTGCTATTCCTGTCAGCCGGATCAGTGATTCACGCGGTCCATCATGAGCAGGATATGCGCAAGATGGGCGGGTTGGCCAAACGTATCCCATTTACCTGGGCGACCATGCTGATTGGCAACCTTGCCCTGACGGGATTTGGGATTCCGTTTCTTGGGGTG
This sequence comes from Pseudomonadota bacterium, assembly GCA_021817355.1. Next base: position 2,805 of record JAKAVI010000306.1, read on the forward strand.
GGAACATCTGGCTTCTACTCTAAGGACGGCATCATAAATGCGACGTTTGCGGCGACTACGCCGATGGCATCGTATGCATTCTGGATGACACTCCTCGCTGCTGGGCTGACGAGTTTCTATTCCTGGCGCCAGTTTCTCATGACCTTCCACGGCCGTTACCGCGGACTGGATCATGACCACGGTGATAACGGACACGCGTCTGATCATTCAGGACATCATGCCCCTCGACTCGAGGACATCCATGAGTCACCGCTGACCATGCTTATTCCGTTGGGGGTATTGGCTATTGGCGCAGCTTTTGCGGGCTGGTACTTCGATTATTCATTCGTCGGCCAGGGTGCGCAGGCATTCTGGAATGGTGCGATCGCTTACGTGACTGGGCACGGTGTAGCAGTAGCCTTGCCTGCTTGGGAGGAAGTTGCGCCCTTTGCAATGACGGCGGTGGGATTTGCCGTTGCTTGGTTTTATTACATTCTGCATCCGGAACGCCCCGCGCAGATGGCGGCCAAGCGAGGCATGCTTTATCTGTTCCTATATAACAAGTGGTACTTTGACGAACTTTACGACTTTATCTTTGTGCGTCCGACATTCTGGCTGGCCCGTACCCTCTGGAAAGTGGGCGACGGAGATATAATCGATGGTATTGGACCGGATGGCATTGCGGCCAGGGTGATGGATACAACCCGCGGCGTGGTCAAGATGCAGTCTGGATACGTATATCACTACGCCTTCGCAATGCTCATTGGCGTCGTCGGGTTAGTTGCGTGGTTTATGGTAGGGGGCGTGCACTAATGAATTTTCCGATTCTGTCGTTCGTCACCTTCCTCCCTCTTGTTGGTGCGCTCATAATCCTGGTGCTTCCTGGCAAGGACGAGGTGGCCGCGCGCAATGCACGCTGGATCGCATTGATCACAACACTCTTGGATCTAGTGGTCGCGTTTGTCATTTTGGCAAAATTCAATGGTCATACCGCTGCATTCCAATTCATAGAACAGCACAAGTGGTTGGGCGGTGGAATCACCTACCATTTGGGAGTGGATGGCATCTCGGTGCTTTTCCTGGTGCTTACATCTTTTCTTATGCCGTTTTGTATTCTTGCCAGCTGGGAATCCATCCAACGTCGTGTCCCGGAGTATATGGTGGCGTTTTTGCTGCTGGAAACGCTGATGATTGGCGTGTTCTGTGCGCTCGATCTGGTTTTGTTTTACGTCTTCTTTGAAGGCGGTCTCATTCCCATGTTCATCATCATAGGTGTTTGGGGAGGCCCCCGTCGCGTCTACGCGAGCTTTAAATTCTTCCTCTATACGTTGTTGGGTAGTGTGCTCATGCTGCTAGCCGTCCTAATGATGTATTTCACCGCGCATACCACGGACATTGTCACACTTCTCCACACACATTTTTCGTCAGCCATGCAAACGTGGCTATGGTTCGCATTTTTTGCGAGCTTTGCGGTCAAGATGCCCATGTGGCCGGTACATACCTGGCTGCCTGACGCGCATGTAGAGGCACCTACAGCGGGTTCGGTGATCCTGGCTGGGGTATTGTTGAAGATGGGTGGCTATGGATTTTTGCGGTTTTCCTTGCCGATGTTTGCGAGTGCCAGTGCCACCTATGCACCACTCATTTTTGTACTTTCCATCGTGGCCATAATTTATACGTCTTTGGTGGCCTTGGCGCAGACCGATGTAAAAAAGCTAGTGGCGTATTCGTCTATCGCCCATATGGGCTTCGTGACGATGGGAATTTTTACGCTGACGCAGCAGGGTCTAGATGGTGGCATCTTCCAGATGCTGAGCCATGGCCTTGTCTCCGGCGCATTGTTTTTGAGCGTAGGGGTCATCTACGATCGCATGCATACACGTGAAATTTCTGCCTATGGAGGGCTGGTGCAGCGTATGCCGATTTACGCCGCATGTATGATGGTCTTCACACTCGCGAATGTTGGCCTTCCAGGGACGTCAGGGTTCATTGGAGAACTTCTGACATTGCTGGGCGCGTTTGCAACCAATACATGGATCGCAATTTTTGCGACTACAGGCGTCATTCTGTCCGCCACTTACATGCTTTATCTCTATCGGCGTGTAGTTTTTGGTGCCCTCGTCAGGCCCGCACTTGCAACCATCAAAGATCTCTCTCTGCGCGAGGTGGCGATTTTGGCGCCCTTGGTGATCTTGATCATTGCGTTCGGCATCTATCCAAAGCCTATCTTCGATATAACGAGCGTTTCGGTGGCCAACCTCATTCAGGAGCAGAAAATGGCGCTCGCCTATGATCACCACGAGACCTATGCGGCGATTAAGCCGCTTTCCAAGGGGGTCGTGCGGTGAATGCCATTGAGACCGACTTGTTGATACTGCTCCCGGAGCTGATCGTTGCTTGCAGCGCGCTCATGCTGCTTCTTGCTGGCGCTCTTATGGGAGAACGCATTTCTGGCGCTATTTCTTGGGCCGGAGTGGTGGTGTTTGCGGCCTCTGCCTATTTTGTAGTGACCGGTAATGGCTCTGTGACCGCATTCCATGGTGCCTTCGTTGTGGACGGCTTTTCGCGGTTCGCCAAAGAGCTCATTCTTCTGGGCTCCGCGCTGACGCTTCTTATGTCACGCAGGTTTATGGCGGATGCGAAGCTTATGCGCTTCGAATTTCCCGTTCTGGTGCTGCTATCGACGTGCGGCATGATGCTGATGGTTTCCTCAGCAAGCTTTATTTCTCTCTACATGGGTTTGGAGCTGCAAAGCCTTTGTCTCTACGTATTGGCGTCGTTTAATCGGGACAACTTGCGTTCAAGTGAAGCCGGAATGAAATATTTTGTGCTCGGGGCCTTGTCGTCGGGAATGATGCTATACGGCATTACTTGGATTTATGGGTTCACTGGTTCAACCGAATTTGTCACGATTGCCCATGTGGTTCAGGCCGGCACGGAATCAGTGGGCCTCATCGTCGGTATCGTATTCCTGGTCGCAGGGCTTGCGTTCAAGGTGTCCGCGGTACCCTTTCACATGTGGACGCCGGACGTCTATGAGGGCGCGCCAACGCCGATCACGGGCTTTTTAGCCATGGCGCCGAAGGTTGCCGCCATGGCGCTTTTCCTTCGCGCAATGGTTGTGCCATTTCCTCACGTGCAGGCTCAGTGGCAGCAGATCATTATTTTCATCTCTGCAGCGTCCATGATTTTGGGCAGCTTCGCTGCCATTGGGCAGAGCAATATCAAGCGCCTGATGGCGTACAGCTCAATTGGGCATATGGGTTATGCACTGCTGGGGTTGGTCGCCGGCTCTGTAGCTGGATTTAAGGGCGTTCTCATCTATCTGATGATTTATCTGATCTCGAACGCTGGTGTATTCATCGTCATCATGGCGATGAAGCGTGATGGCAAGCAACTCGAAACGATCTCGGATTTGGCGGGCTTGTCCAGAACCCAGCCGCGTCTTGCTTTTGCTTTTGCAGCGCTCATGATCTCTCTCGCGGGAATACCCCCTCTTGCTGGATTCTGGGCGAAATTCTACGTCTTTTTGGCGGTGATAGAAGCCGGGCAGTATTGGCTTGCTATCTTGGGTGTCCTGACAAGTGTCGTGGGTGCGTACTACTATTGGCGTATCGTCAAGATTATGTATTTTGACGAACCGGCTCAGCCATTTGACGGCAATCTGGGCTTTGTCAACGGACTGATCCTGACCTGCGTGGCAGCGTTTACACTCTTCTTTGTCGTCTTTGGTGGTCCGCTTATTGCCTCCGCCGGCGCTGCTGCGGCTACATTGTTGCCGTGAGCGCAGTCTGGCCGCCTGGGTATGGTCGAATAGAGTTCGAGGAACTGGATTCAACCAATGAAGAGGCCCGGCGCAGGGCTAAGGATGGTGCGTGCCTACCGCTGTGGATTAGAGCCGATCGCCAGAGCCGGGGACGAGGGCGCCGTGGACGTAGCTGGTCGAGCGGTAGTGGTAACCTGGCAGCCACGTTACTGATGCGCCCGGAGTGCAGTATCGCCCAGTGTGCCCAATTGTCTTTTGTTACAGCTATTTCAGCGACTCATGCCGTACGCAGGTTCGCTGACGGCGTTGAGGTCAAATGGCCTAACGATGTTCTGGTTCGGTCGCGGAAAATTGCTGGGATTCTGTTGGAGACCGCAGGCACGGTTGTGCCCGAGTACCTTGCGATTGGAGTTGGAATCAATCTGGCTACACATCCCGCCGAAAGCCTCTTTCCGGCCACCAGCCTTGCTGCGCTTGGCGTCGCCGTTCCATCCGCGCGGGAAATGTTGTCTGAACTCGCGGTCTGCTTTGCAAGATGGTACGAGGTATGGCGGACTGACGGCTTTGAACCGATCCGGGTAGAATGGATGGGGCAGGCAGCAAGACTTGGGGAGCCCATACATGCACGGCTATCAGAATCAGAGGTGTACGGCGTTTTCGAAGGTATCGACGAAAACGGTGCGTTGTTATTGCGGCAGGAGCAACACATCGTCACCATAGCGGCCGCAGACGTGTACTTCGGGAGCTGAGATGCTACTCGCGATCGATGCTGGAAACACAAATATTGTATTTGCCGTACATGACGGTTCCGGAATTCGGGCGGAATGGCGGGCAATGACCAAGACTGCGCGGACAGCGGATGAATATGCGGTAATTCTACATCAGTTGTTCGAAACGGAAAACCTTAGTTTTCGCGATATCGATGCTGGCATTATCGCGACGGTCGTTCCTGCAATTCTTTTTGACCTGCGCCAACTTTGCCGTCACTACCTCAAGTGTGAGCCGCTCGTTGTCGGTGATCCAGATGTCGATCTGGGCATAAGTGTCAATATAGATCGCCCAGAAGCTGTCGGCGCGGACCGTCTGGTTAATGCCGTTGCCGCACATGAACGCTACCCGGGCGCCCTGATCGTAGTTGATTTCGGGACGGCCACGACATTCGACGTCATCAGTGAGAGCGGCGACTACCAGGGCGGCGTAATTGCCCCCGGGGTTAATCTCTCTGCGGAAGCGTTACATCAGGCCGCCGCCATGCTGCCCCGAGTAGCTATTCAGAGAACCCAGGCGGTCATTGGAAAGGACACGGTCCCGGCTATGCAATCTGGCCTTTACTGGGGCTATGTGGGTCTGATCGAGGGCTTGATCGAGCGTATCAAGGCGGAATACGGAAAGGCCATGACGGTCATTGGAACAGGTGGGCTAGCTAGCCTCTTTCACAAGCAAACTTCGGCGATTGACCATCTGGATCCAGATCTGACCATCCGCGGATTAATCCTCATTTATGGCAGAAATTCGGGCAAGCGGGAGCGGTCCGCCCCTTGATGGAATCACACGGCGACGAATTGGTTTTTCTGCCACTTGGCGGGGCAGGCGAAATCGGTATGAATTTTAACGTCTACGGCTTCGGCGCTGACGTTGAAAAAAAATGGATAGTGGTTGACTGCGGCGTCGTCTTTGGGCGAGAGGGACAGGCACCTGGGGTAGACCTCATTATGCCAGATATTTCATATCTGGCTGAACTGCGCAAAGATGTTTTGGGAATTGTACTTACTCACGCGCACGAGGATCACATTGGAGCAATTCCCTATCTGTGGCCACTGCTGCGCTGCCCGGTTTATGCGACCGCCTTCACCGCCGAACTTGTACGTAACAAACTGACAGATGCCGGTCTCGAAAAGCAGTGTCCAATCTACATTGTCCCGCTGGGAGGGCATATCGACATCGGTCCATTTTCTATCGATTTTATCTCTATTACTCATTCAATTCCCGAACCTAATGCGTTGGCGATAGCCACTCCCTTGGGCACAGTCGTCCATACCGGTGACTGGAAGCTCGATCCGGAACCATTGGTCGGTGAGTTGACGGATGAAATTCGCCTGCGTCGCCTCGGTGATGAGGGTGTACTCGCACTAATTTGTGATTCAACCAATGCTCTTGCACAGGGCCATTCAGGTTCCGAGGCCAAAGTCCGCCGTTCTATTGGCGAACTGATACAAGGACTGGAAGGACGTGTTGCAGTGACCGCATTTGCTTCCAACGTTGCACGGTTGGATACGATCGCAAAGGCAGCTAGTGCTGCAGGTCGCGAAGTCTGTCTGGTGGGACGATCCATGCATCGGATCATAGGCGCGGCTAGGGCTAGCGGTTATCTCAAAGATTTTCCTGCCATAATTAACGAAGGTGATGCTGCCCAGTTGCCAGCTCGGCATGTTCTGTACCTCGTTACTGGCAGTCAAGGAGAGCCGCGCGCAGCCTTGTCGAGGATTGCTCAGGGCCAGCATCCGACTGTGTCTCTAGGTCCGGCCGACACGGTCATATTCTCCTCACGGATCATTCCAGGAAATGAGTTGGCGATATTTGCGCTGCACAATCAACTCGCTTCTCTTGGCGTAACAATCCTGACCGAGCAGGACCATTTTGTTCATGTCTCCGGCCATCCCTGCAGGGATGAGTTATCCGAGATGTATCGCTGGGTTCGACCGAAGATCTCGGTCCCAGTTCATGGCGAGCTGCGTCACATGACCGAGCATGCCAGGCTAGCGCTTGCCCTTCAGGTGCCTGAGGCGGTGGTGTTGGCCAACGGTCAAATGCTGAGGCTGGCACCGGGAAAAGCGGAGATTATTGATGAAGTGCCAGCTGGCAGACTGTGTCTCGACGGGCGCGTGCTTGTTCGGGAGGGCGATGGGATCGCTCGGCAGCGTAGGGCCTTGGCGTTTGCAGGTCTAATTGCGGTGACGCTGGTTCTTGACGTTAAGGGAAAGATCCGTGCGGAGCCGGCAATTTTACTTGAAGGCATTCCAGATGAGGTCCGAGATCCTATCCGTGCGGCCATTCTGGAGACCTTAAGACGCTATAATCCGAAGAGGGCCGATGAGCAGGCGCTGGGTGAGGCCGTCAGGCGTTCTGCGAGAAAGGCCGCACAGAACGTCTGGGATAAGAAGCCGGTGACCCGGGTAGAGGTAGTATGGGTTTGAACTGGCTTGTCGGATGTGATCAAGGGCTTTAGATAGATAGTGCTTTTCGGGGAGCATGCGGATGATAGGTCGCCTCAATCATGTCGCCATAGCGACGCGCGATATTGCCGGCGCAGCGGCCGTTTATCGGCAAACATTGGGAGCACAGGTGAGTGCTCCTGTCTCTCAACCTGATCATGGTGTCACCACAGTCTTTGTTGAACTACCGAACACCAAGATCGAATTGCTGGAACCTCTGGGGGAAAATTCCCCGATTGCAAAGTTTCTCGAGAAGAATCCCAGTGGGGGAATGCATCATATTTGCTACGAGGTTGATGACATCCATGCAGCAGTTGCGCAAATGAAAGCTAATGGCGCAACGATCACGGGAACGGGTGAGCCAAAGATCGGGGCTCATGGTAAGCCTGTAGTGTTCCTGCATCCCAAAGATTTTGTCGGTACACTGATAGAGTTGGAGCAGCGCTGATGGTCACAGGCGCGGTGCTGATGCATTATGCCGATCGCGCTGCCTGGTGGGCGATGATACTTGGCGTCTATGCCATTGTGTGGTTTTTGGCATTTCTTATGCTGCTGCCTATCGGGCTCCCCTATGAAGATGATACTCCAGGTCAGAGTGCCCCGGGAGCTGCACCTGCTGCCCCACCAGTGCCTGGCTTAAGTATGCGCGCTAAAATATTGTGGTCGACAGTCGCGGCCACCGTTGTCTGGCTGATCTGTGGGGGGCTCGTACTCGCCGGGGTTATCCAGATCTAGCCGTCGCGCGGAGAGTTCGTATGGGCGGGGGCAGTGGGGTTCCCAAAACGACAAGAGGGCCGGATCGCCCGGCCCCTTGCGAATTGATCTCCCCGAACTTGGCCGCTCTTGCTTACTATTTATTATCCAAGCGTGCTTATAATCCTACCAAGTTAGCGGGGGCCGCGGCGCCTGTCACGCAAATTTAGCACTACTCCCATGAAAATTTTGCAGCAATCGGCAGGACGGCTAGGTGGGTATCTGGTTCCGTTGTTATTGCTGACCGCACTCTTTGCCCTCTTGCCCCTGGCCCTGGCTGGTGCTGCTGACTACGGCGCCGGGCTGAATGCAGTGTCCGAGCAGGACCTGCTCAGGGGACCGCCACAGGGTCGATGCTACGGCCTGGAGAACCGGGCTGATTATGCTGGTGGCACCAATGCCTACGGTAAACAGATCGCATCTTCCGGGGGGCCCTACGCCTCCCCGTCAGTTCAAATTCCGGGGCAAATAATCTTGGCGCATACGGCTGCAGGTTACGTTCCTGTTAAGGTACGAGGTCTAAACCGGGCGCTCGCCGCGTCCAACGCCTGTGCCCGCCTAGTCAACAAGGAAAGAATGCGGGCCTCGCGGACCAGCAAAAGTTGGGGCAAGCCCCGGGGGCGCTAGATTTTTTTGCGCCTCCTCAACATTCACGTCCGGCTGTCATGCTTCAGTAGAGCATGATCACGAATCAAGAAGACATTGCCGCTATCGCGCGCTGGGCTGTCGTCACATTTGGGAGCGAGGCAAGCTCAATCATTCGCCGGCGTGCCGCCGAAAATCTTCTTGCGGATGAACGCGAAGCGGCCGCCCTGTGGTGTCAGGTTGCTGACGTCACCGACCTTTATCTGGGTCAGGCTAGCGTGCACTGATCACGCTCTCATGCCATGGTGCGGTGTCCCCTCCGGGTTTCCCCTATGGTCTCTATCTTGCGTCCCGTCCTGCTTCTTATCCTGCTGTCTCTCGTGGGATTGGTGTGCGTGGCGGCCAGACCGGTGCCCAGTCTCAAAAGCCGCCAGTTTCAGGAATGCAAGGATTGCCCCATCATGATTGCCATCCCAGCTGGCCGTTTTGTTATGGGAAGCCCAAAAAGCGAACCGGGGCATTTCGACAATGAGGGACCGCAGCACGTTGTAACTGTAAAGGCGTTCGCACTTGGCAAGTATGTAGTTAGTGACCATCAGTTCAGAACATTTCTACGCGCCACCCAATATAGGCCAAAGACATGCAACCGTATCCTGAACACACGCTGGACGGTAACGCGGCAGGGTCTCGTTTATTCGCCCGCGGTGACAGAACCGCCGGATTGGCCC
>JAKAVI010000177.1 GCA_021817355.1 Pseudomonadota bacterium
TCCGATCTGGAAGATGAAGGCGCCGTCAGCGCAGAGAGCATTTTCGAGGAAGGTGTAGCCCCGGCTGAAGCGGCAGCCGAGGTGGATGAGGCCTAAGCCCTCACCGCCAGCGACGCTGTCTGACCCCTTAACGCACGGCCGGAGCACCCCTCCGGCCGTTTTGCGTTTGGCGCAAGAGCCCAACCCTGCACGCAGCTCACCGCTCCCGCTCCCTCAATCGGCCCCTCGGCCTTTTCCTGACCTCGCCCTCACCGCGAGAGGTTTCGCACTTGCAACGGAAAGAAGTAAGCTCCTCCTCGCTATTGTGCCGGAGAGCCCGCATGTCCGCCGTTGTCACGACCAAGCGCGTTACCGTACCCGAAATTCGCGCCCGCAAGGGCAAGGCTCCGGTTGTCTGCCTGACCTGCTATCACGCCCATACCGCGCGCCTGCTCGATGCCCATGTCGATCTGATGCTGGTTGGCGACAGTCTCGGCAATGTCATGCATGGACTGGAAAGCACCATTCCCGTCACCCTCGACATGATGATCACCGCTGCCAAGGCGGTCATGCGCGGCTCACAGCATGCCCTTGTGGTTGTGGACATGCCGTTCGGCAGCTATGAGGAATCCCCGCAGATCGCCTTTCGCAATGCGGTGACGGTGATGAAGGAGACAGGCTGTCAGGCGGTGAAAATGGAAGGCGGCACCCGCATCGCCGAAACCGTGCATTACCTCAGTGAGCGCGGCATCCCGGTCATGGGTCATATCGGTCTCACCCCACAGATGTTCAACGTACTTGGCGGCTTCAAGACGCAAGGCCGCACCGAAGCGGAATGGCCCGCGATCGAGGCCGATGCACGCGCCATTGACACCGCCGGCGCTTTCGCGGTGGTGCTCGAAGGCATGGCCGAGCCACTGGCAGCCAAGATCACCACCGAAATCGCAATACCCACCATCGGCATCGGCGCCTCGGCGCAATGCGATGGGCAGATCCTTGTCATGGAAGACATGCTGGGCCTTAACCCCAACCCGCCCAAATTCGTCCGTCAGTATGCCAATCTCGGCCCGCAGATCGAGCACGCCGTCACGGCCTATGCAGAAGATGTCCGCGCCCGCCGTTTTCCCGGCGCAGAAAACATTTATGCCATGAAGCAGAAGACGGCCTAGGCACTGAGCCGCCCCGCCATCTTCAGCGCCTCGACGATCCGATCCGCAGCCTCTTCGGGGCGAAGCTTCGTGGTGTCGATGACGATTTCGGCGGCAAGAGGCGGCTCGTAGGGGCTGTCAATGCCGGTGAAATTCTTCAGCTGTCCGGCACGGGCCTTGGCGTAAAGACCCTTGACATCGCGGGCCTCGGCAACCGCCAGAGGCGTGGCGACATGGATCTCGAAGAATTCTCCTTCCGCCAGCAGCGCCCGCGCCATGTCGCGTTCAGCGCGATACGGTGAGATGAAGGAGACCAGCACGATCAGGCCTGCATCGGCCATCAGCCTGGCGACCTCCCCCACGCGCCTGATATTTTCCACGCGGTCGGCTTCGGTGAAGCCGAGGTCACGGTTAAGCCCGTGACGGACATTGTCGCCGTCCAGCAGATAGGTGTGCTTGCCTTCTGCCAGAAGCCGCTTTTCGACAAGATTGGCGATGGTCGATTTTCCCGCGCCTGATAGGCCGGTAAACCATAGTACTGCTGGCTTTTGTCCCTTGGCCTGAGCACGACTTTCGCGCGTGACATCCAGCGACTGCCAGTGAATGTTGTGGGCACGGCGCAGGGCAAAATGCAGCATGCCGGCACCGACCGTTGTATTGCGAATGCGATCGATGAGGATAAAGCCACCGAGCGCGGGGATTTCCTCGTAGGGGTCAAAGGCGATGGGAGCATCGAGCGCGATATTGCAGACGGCGATCTCATTGAGGTCAAGTTCGCGCGCGGCCAGATGTTCGAGACTGTTGATGTTAATCCGGTATTTGATGTCCGTGATCGTCGCAGCCACCGTGCGGGTACCAAGCTTGAGCCAATAGGGCCGGCCCGCAATCAGCTTGTCCTCGGCCATCCACACGATCGTCGTCTCGAACTGGTCGGCTACTTCGGCTGGGCTTGCCGCCGCCGCAATCACATCACCGCGCGAGCAGTCGATTTCATCGGCGAAGGTGAGCGTGACCGACTGGCCGGCGATAGCCTCGGCACGATCGCCATCAGCACTGACAATGCGCGCTACGGTGCTCGTCTTGCCGGAAGGAAGCACGCGCACTGCATCGCCGCTCCTCACCCTCCCGCTCGCGATTTGGCCGGCGAAGCCACGAAAATCGAGATTGGGCCTGTTCACCCATTGCACCGGCAGGCGGAAGGGCTTGTGCACCAGCCAGCTCTCATCGATCGGGACCGTCTCCAGGTGTTCGATCAGGCAGGGTCCGCGGTACCACGGCATTTGTGCCGAAACCGCACTGACATTGTCCCCCTTGAGCCCGGACATCGGTATCGCAAGAACATCGCCAAGGCCGATACTGTCGGCGAACGCACGATAGTCACCGACGATCTCCTCAAAACGGCTCTCTGAAAAGCCGACCAGATCCATCTTGTTGACGGCAAGGACGGCATGACGAATGCCCATGAGGCGCACAAGGAAGGAATGGCGCCGGGTCTGGGTGAGCACCCCCTTGCGCGCATCGATGAGGATGACCGCAAGGTCCGCCGTCGAGGCACCGGTGACCATGTTGCGCGTGTACTGCTCATGACCGGGCGTATCGGCGACAATGAACTTGCGCCTTTCGGTGGCAAAGAACCGGTAGGCCACGTCGATGGTGATGCCCTGCTCGCGCTCGGCCGCGAGCCCGTCGACCAGAAGCGCAAAATCAAGGTCGCCACCTTGGGTTCCCACCTTCTTGGAATCGCGTTCCAGTGCGGCCAGCTGATCATCAAAAATAAGCTTGGAATCATAGAGAAGACGGCCAATCAGGGTAGACTTTCCGTCGTCAACCGATCCGCAGGTAATAAAGCGCAGCAGCGATTTGTGATGCTGGCGTTCCAGATAGGCTTCGATGTCCGCGTCGTTCGTGACAGTGGAGACGACCGCGCTCATCAGAAATATCCTTCCTGCTTCTTTTTTTCCATTGAGGCAGACTGGTCGCGATCAATGACACGGCCCTGTCGCTCGGAGGTCGTGGTCCGCAGCATCTCGCCCACGATCTGCGTGACGCTGGTCGCGCTGCTTTCCACCGCGCCGGTGAGCGGATAGCAGCCAAGCGTCCGGAAGCGGACTGTGCGCAGTTGGGGCACTTCACCAGGGGCCAGAGGCATACGGTCATCATCGACCATGATAAGCGCGCCATCACGTTCCACCACGGGGCGCGGCGCTGCAAAATAAAGTGGCACGATCGCGATCTTTTCGATGAGGATGTATTGCCAGATATCGAGCTCGGTCCAGTTGGAGAGCGGGAACACGCGGATGGACTCGCCCTTTGTCTTGCGGGAATTATATAGATTCCAGAGCTCCGGACGCTGGTTCTTGGGATCCCAGCGATGGCCGGCAGCGCGGAAGGAAAAGATGCGCTCCTTGGCGCGGCTGGCTTCCTCATCGCGACGGGCGCCACCAAAGGCCGCATCAAACCCGTGCTTGTCGAGCGCCTGTTTGAGCCCTTGGGTCTTCATCACATCGGTGTGTACGGCTGAACCATGGGTAAAGGGATTGACGCCTGCTTTCAGGCCCTCCTCATTGACATGAACGATGAGCTCGATCCCTGCCTGTCTCGCCACCTCTTCGCGCATCTCGTACATCGCCCTGAATTTCCAGGTAGTGTCGACATGCAGCAGGGGAAAGGGTAGCGCGGCGGGAAAAAAGGCCTTCCGCGCCAGGTGGAGCATCACTGCGGAGTCCTTGCCGATGGAATAGAGCATCACCGGTCGGTCGCACTCGGCGACAACCTCGCGCATGATGTGGATACTCTCCGCTTCCAAGCGTTCCAGATGGCTGAGCGAAGGATGGGACATGCTGATTGTACACTCACAAACCGGCGCGACGATTATATCACCAGCGCCATGCTGACAATGGTCGATGCTTTGGGCCTTTCTACAGGAGATACGGCGCATAAAGGCTCACAAGCGCAGTTTTGCGATCCGCCATTTGCGCGGCGCAGGCCCTGCAAGCAATTCGGAAATCCACTCCAGGCCGTCCAGGTGGCGGCAGGCGATGGCAAGGGCCCCTGTCATGGGTACGGCGAGGAACAGACCGGCAATGCCCCAGATCAGCCCCCAGAAGGTTAGGGAGAGGATGATCGCGAACGGGCTGAGATTAAGCGAGCGGCCAAGCAGGATGGTCGAAAGCACATTGGTCAGCAGAAAATGGACCGCGCTCAACACAAGTGCGACGGCAACAGCGATGGCAGGATCCCCGAGCTGGGCAAGCGCGGCCAGTGCCGGCAAGACAACGACGATCGCTCCAACGGTTGGAATATAAGTGACGAGGAACATCACCAGGGCCCAAAACCCGGCAAAGTCGATGTGCAGTAGCGCCAGCACCAGATAGGTGACACCACCCATCAGCACCGACAGGAAGGTGCAGACGCCGATATAGGACTGGATCTGGATGCCGACCGCGCGAATGACGTTCGCGGTTTCGCCCCGGGTCTGGGCATTGGCCTGTAGCCGCACGAGCTTGGCGGGCAGATGGGGCTGCTCGGCGAGGAGAAAGCCGACAAATATCGCGATCAGGATGATCTCGAACACGGTGCTGCCGATCGAGGCCGCCATTTGCCCTACGACACCGGGAAGATTGTACTGCCGGATCAGCGTTGGTAGATCAACCACAGGCACGTAAGACCGAAACGGGACCTTATGCCAGAGCGCCTGCAGCTTGCTGCTGTAGACCGGAACCTGGGTCGATATGGCCGCGGCCTCGTTACCGATCACGATGGCGACGAAGTAAAGCGCAATCCCGATCAGGGCAAAAGCCAGCGGCCAAGCCAGAAGCGCGGGCAGGCCCATATGCCGCAATTCCCGGGTGAGGGCATTCAGCACCGCCCACAGCATGAGGGCAAAGGCGAGCGGCACGAGCAGAGCGCGGCCGTAATAGAGCAGCGCCAAAACCACGGCGATGCTGACGAGCCAGCTGGCAAGACTTTGATCGTCGATCTTCATCTCTCTCCGCGGCCAGTCCGACCGCGCCAGTATCGGACTCGCCACGCAAGGCGCAAGAGGGCGCCGTCATTTGCGCTTCAAAAAGGCAAAGATGGCCCGGCGTAGCCGTGGACTGTAGCCGAGCAGAATACCGGCACCGATGGCAGCCAACGTGACATTGCTCAGTTTGGAGCGCAGCAGGCTCTGGCCCTCCTGCCCGAGATTGCGTCCCAGCTGGAAGGCTTCGCCCAGCCGGCCAAGAAGATCGGCTTCGGCGGGAAACACGGCGCCAAGCAGGCTCGGCTTGGGTAGCACATAGACGAGCACCGCCATCAGAAAGGTGAAGACAACGGCAAAACCCGCAACGGCCAGCGCGGCAAGCCCGGCGCCCATCACCATGCGCATGTAGAAGAACAGGGCCAGGCAACCGAATGCGGTCGCTACCATCATGGCCGCACACGCGGCCGCGACCGCGGCCAGCGTGACCACGAGGCCGAACCCAGACCCGCTCCCCCCTCCGCGCCGCGTCATGATCAGCGGCGGCCGAACAGAATGCCGATCACAACACCCAGACCAAATGCGCCCCCGACCGTCGTCAGCGGATTGGCTTCAATGACCTTGGCCGCTTCATCAGAAAGCCGGCCAGCATCCTCGAACGCTTTTCCCGCCCGGCGGGTCACCTCATCCACAGCGTCGTTGGCGCGCCGCCGCACGAGTTCCTCGACGATCGAACCCATGCGGGCAAGATCATCCCGCAGGGTCTTGATCTCATCGGCGATCTTGCGGACACGCGCCTCGGCGTCACGCTGCACGTCGGACATGTCACTCATCACACCCTCTTGTTCCGTCCCCACCTATTGAAGCTTCGCATTGATCTTCCTCTGGGAACGCTGAGGCAGATCAAGCCTGGCGACCGCCGCAGGCAAAAGCGCCTGAGCCGGTCCAAAGTTCCTTTACCAGCCAAGCATGTGCCCGATCTTGGCGCATAATTCCATAACCATCCTTAGAACGGTGAGGTTAATGCTTCGCCTGCGGGAGGGGGGCTGCAGGCGCCGGACTTGCGGGCAGTCCGTCTTGCCGCCTACGGGGTACCACTTTGTTGGCGTTAAAATTCTACTACAGGTTGTATCCCCTTGGCTCGGCGTCAGCGCTGTTGCCCCGAACCGGGGCAGAGGGGTACGCCGCCGCCAGTGCCGTAGCCGGCTTGCCCTGCCAGGCTATTTGACCTGCTGCTTCATCAACTTGCGGGCCAGGGTGCGCCGATGCATGCCAAGGCGGCGCGCCGTCTCCGAAATGTTGAACCCTGTCTCGGCCAAGGTGCGGTGAATATGTTCCCATTCCAAGGTCTTGATCGTACTTGGCCGGGCGTCCAGATCCACATTGGGATCTCCCTGGTCCCGCTGAAACGCAGCTTCGATGTCATCGGCATTCGAGGGCTTGGCCAGATAATAGCTGGCACCAAGTTTAATGGCCTCAATGGCGGTCGCGATGCTGGCATAGCCCGTCAATACGACAATCTTGGTATCGGCGCTGTTGGCTCGCAGCCAGCGGACACACTCCAGCCCCGAATGTCCCGCCAGCTTGAGATCTACCACCGCATTATCCGGTGTCCGCCGCTCCAGCAGTTCATGCAGCATACCAGGCTCGGGACAAACCTCGACGTCATAATTTCGCCGCACAAATGCCCGGCGCAGAGCCTGGGCAAAGTCAGCGTCATCTTCGACAATTACCAGTAGCGCCTTATCGGAGGTCATTCCTGCCATCCTCTAGCGAGAGTGCCTTCAGAGACAGTCGCATGGTGACTACTGCACCGCCTTCGGCAAGGTGGGAAGGTGTCACAGTGCCGCCCAGCTTGCGGATCACGTTGACGACCAGAAAAAGTCCCAGACCGCAACCGTCGACGCCCTTTGTCGACTGATAGGGCTTGCCAAAATTGGCAAAATATGGGGAGGGCAAACCCCGGACCGCGGTCGCGCACCTCGATGACCACCCGTTCCTCATCGCGCGCCAGCTTGATGCTGACCCAGTCGGGCGAGGCTTCAAGCGCGTTGTCGAATGCATTGAACAGGGCCTGTTCCAGCACCGTGTCCGAAACGATCAAGGCATCGCTTGTAATTGCGTTGATATATTCCAGCCGGGGTGGGGACTGGCTGGCGCGCCAATCAACCACCATCCGGTCAAAGAACCCTATCAGCGTGGTGCATTCAGCTTCCTCGCCGCGCGCCTCCCCGGCCGTCAGAAGCACCCGCGACACGATCTGCTTGCAGCGGCCGGGTGCCCGCTGCATCTGGGCGATATCTTAGGCGTGTTCCTTGTTGCCGATGAGTTCGGGAACACGCAACCAGTCGTTGACCGTTGCCGTCTGAAGCAGCGGCAGATCCAGATGGAGCCATTGATGCGCGACGCCAATAATGAGAATCTGGCCGGCTACCGCCAGCCAGCGCAATGATACCAGGAGCTTGAGGTTTCTTGCGTTCGCGGTCTGCTCAATGGCATCCGGCTGTATCCGCTCTTGCAAGGAACGCTATCGCCGGAGCAGGTGCTGGGCTGGACTTGCGGCCCATGCAAGTCCGGCCAACTTCATGAACCCGACATCATGCCTGGCATCATGTTGACATTCATGTTGTGCATGACCCACAGCGAGCCAACAACGACAATGCCAAGGATGATGAGCGTGAAAACCAGCGCCGCCATATTCCAGCTGCGGCTCGACGCTGCGTTCATGTGCAGGAAAAATACAAGATGCACCACCATCTGAATCGCCCCCAGACCGAGGGCGATGTCAATCGCCTGTCCTGCAGGCAGAGCGTGGGTCATCACGAGCCCAAAGGGGACCGCCGTCAGCAGTACCGACAGCATGAAGCCAGTGATATAGGACCGCAAGCTTCCATGATCCGCGCCGCCATGATCATGGTCCGATCTTGCGGTCTCTGCCTGGGTACCGTGCATTAGTGGGCCACTCCCATCAGATATACGACTGTAAACACGCCAATCCAGATGACGTCGAGGAAGTGCCAGAAAAGACTAAGACACATCAGTCGTGTGCGGTTGGTTTCATTCAGTCCGCGACGCATCAGGTGTACCATCAGCACCATCATCCAGATGATACCGGCGGTGACGTGCAGTCCATGCGTCCCGACCAGGGTGAAGAAGGCCGACAGAAAGCCCGAGCGATCCGGGCCAAATCCCTTTGCTACCAGTCCAGCAAACTCGTGGATTTCCATGCCAACAAACGTCATGCCCAAAAGCATGGTGACCACGAGCCAACCCATGGTCCACTTGCGATCACCCCGGTTCATCGCCAGCATGGCAAGTCCATAGGTGAAACTTGAAACCAGCAGGCAACTCGTCTCCACCGCCACATACGGCAGGTCGAAAATCTCCCGCCCGCCGGGCCCCCCGGCAGTGGCGTGACGCAGTACCGAAAACGTCGCGAACAGGCAGGCAAAAAGGATGCAGTCACTCATCAGGTAAATCCAGAACCCGAGAGTGACCTTGGATTGCGTATCGTGATGGCCGTCCTCATGCCCACCGAGATCGATCTCGGAAATAGTGCTCTTGGCGGCGGGTGCAAGCGCGTTCATAGGTTCAGCCCTCCGCCGGCAGTTGTGAGAAATACTTCCTCTCAGTGCGTTCAATTTCCTCGACCGGGACATAGTAGTCGCGGTCTTCGTCGAAGGACTTTCCGATCGCGACACCGATGGCAACTACAAAGGTCATGCCGACAAGCCACCAGATGTGCCAGATGAGGGCAAATCCGAGCACGGTTGAAAAACCAGCGATGATCAGTCCCGTTGAGGTGTTGCGCGGCATATGGATCTGGTGATAGCTGCGCAGGGGTTGCATCGCGACACCACGCTGCTTCATATCCCAGAAAGCGTCCCGGGCTGTCACGACAGGTGTACTGGGGAAGTTGTAAAAGGCAGGCGGAGAAGATGTTGCCCATTCGAGGGTGCGTCCCTGCCAGGGATCACCGGTGGCATCACGCAACGCGTCCCGGTTGCGTAGGCTCACCGCGATCTGAACCAGTTCAGCAATGATCCCGAGGAAGATGATGACCGCTCCGACCATCGCCACGACAAGATAGGAATGCCAAAGGGGGTTATGCGGCGTATCCAGGCGGCGCGTCATGCCCATCAATCCGAGCGCATAAAGCGGCATGAAGGCGACATAAAAGCCGATGATCCAGCACCAGAAGGAGACCTTGCCCCAAAATGGATCGAGCCTGAAGCCAAAGACTTTGGGAAACCAGTAGTTCATGCCGGCCATGACGCCGAACACCACACCGCCGATGATCGCGTTGTGGAAATGGGCAATGAGAAACAGGCTGTTGTGCAAGACGAAATCTGCCGGCGGAACCGCCATCAACACGCCGGTCATGCCACCGATCGTAAATGTGACCATAAAGCCCAGGGTCCACAGCACGGGAGGCTCAAGGCGCAGGCGACCACGGTAGATGGTAAACAGCCAGTTGAAGATCTTCACACCGGTAGGCACCGCGATAATCATGGTCATGATGCCGAAGAAGGCGTTCACGTTAGCGCCGGAGCCCATGGTGAAAAAATGGTGCAACCAGACCATAAAGGACAGGACTGTGATGCAAACCGTCGCATAAACCATCGAGGTATAGCCGAATAGCGGTTTGCCCGAGAAGGTTGCAACAACCTCGGAGTACACGCCAAAGCAGGGCAAAACGAGGATGTAGACCTCCGGGTGACCCCAGATCCAGATGAGATTGATATACATCATCGGATTGCCGCCAGCACCGGCTGTAAAGAAGTGCATGCCGAGATAGCGGTCGAGCGAGAGCATGGCCAGCGTTGCCGTCAGCGCCGGAAAGGCGGCAACGATCAGCATGTTCGAGCACAGCGACGCCCAGGTGAAGATGGGCATGCGCATCATGGTCATGCCGGGCGCACGCATCTTCAAGATGGTGGTGATCATGTTGACGCCACCGAGCAGCGTGCCGACACCGGCGATCTGCAATGACCAGATGTAATAATCCACACCCACTCCCGGGCTCATGTGAAGTTCGGAGAGTGGCGGATAGGCGAGCCAGCCGGTTTTGGCGAAGTCACCAATTCCCAATGACAGGTTGACGAGAATGGCCCCGGCCACGGTGAGCCAAAAGCTGAGCGAGTTCATGTATGGAAAGGCGACGTCACGGGCACCAATCTGCATCGGGACCACAACATTCATGAGCCCGACGATGAACGGCATCGCCATGAAAAAGATCATGATGACGCCGTGGGCCGTAAAAACCTGGTCAAAATGCTGTGGGGGCAGGTAGCCGGGCCCACCGGCCGAAGCCAGGGCCTGCTGCAAGCGCATCATGAGTGCATCTGCGAAGCCGCGAATCAGCATGATGGTGGCAAGAACGATGTACATGACACCGATGCGCTTGTGATCAACCGAGGTCAGCCAGTCGTTCCAGAGCGTGGACCAGAAGCGGAAATAGGTGATGAGCGCCAGGACACCGACGGCGCAAATCACCATGAAGACGACAGCCCCCATGATGATCGGGTTCTGATAGGGAATGGCTGCGAGGGTGAGTTTGCCGAGCATGTCAGGATCCGTGGACCAAGGTGTGAGGACGTTTGGCCATGGCCATGACATGGCCAGGCGATGTCATGCGCCGGGCCATGTGCTGCGCGTCTATGCAGGTCTGACCGTTGGTACAAAGATTGAGAATGTCGTGAAAGAGGCGCGGAGCTACCTGAGCATAGTGCTCGACGGGTACATTCTCGCTGGGTTTGGCAAGATTGCGATAGGCGGACAGCGTCAGAGCCTGATGGGAGGCGCGTACCTGCGTTACCCAAGCCCTGAAGGCCTTCGCGCTCATGGCCTTGGCAGCAAACCGCATGTTGGAAAAGCCATCGCCGCTGAAGTTCGAGGACATCCCCTGATAGGTCCCCTCTCTGTCGGCCATGAGCGACAGCTGCGTCTGCATGCCGGCCATGGTGTAGATCTGAGTGCCCAGGCGCGGGATAAAAAAGGCGTTCATCACCCGCGCTGAGGTCAGGCGAAATTCCACCGGAGTATTGACCGGAAATGCCAGTTCGTTGACCGTGGCGATGCCCAATTGCGGATAGATGAAAAGCCACTTCCAGTTGAGCGAGGCGACTTCCACCTCCACGGGCCGATTGGCCGAGGCGATCGGACGATAGGGATCAAGGGTATGGCTGGACGTCCAGGTCACATAACCAAGAATGGCGACGATGATCGCAGGTATGGACCAGACGACCGCCTCGATCTTCCCCGAGTGGGACCAATCTGGCCGGTAGGTGGCCCGAGTGTTTGAGGCCCGATAGCGCCAGGCAAACACGAGGGTGAGGACGATCACGGGGACAACCACCAGCAGCATCAGCCCGGTCGCAAGAAGGATGATGTTGAGTTCGTCCCTCCCGATCGGGCCGGCCGGATCCAGTAGCGCGTAATGGCAACCGCCCAGCAGCGGGGCGATGGCCCCCAGCAGCGCAAGGTTTCTTGTGCAGCGCAACCAAGACGGGCGTTGTGTCCCAGTGAAAACCTCGGAAATACGGCGCCCCCAAGCCAGCGGGACACCGTCCATATCAGCTAACTTTTTGATATAATAGAGCAATTGTTAAGCCGCCTGATGCATTACGTACATGACAAGCCCCGTCAGAGCTGTGCACTCATGGCCCGCCATATCTCGCACCCGCAATACTGGCGATTGGACAA
>JAKAVI010000231.1 GCA_021817355.1 Pseudomonadota bacterium
ACCGCAAGCTTGGCGGCCGCGTCAAGATTGGTGCCACGATTAAGGGCTTCAGCATAGGTTGTCATCGCATAGTGAGCGACGCGATGCAGAAATGCCGGCAGATCCTTTTGCGCGATTGGCTGGCCGGGCAGCTTGTGATGATACCAGGCCACCGCAGCGTAGCTTGGCAGGGCCAGTTCGAACGGCCTGTCATTACCAGGATTGCCCTTTGTCAGGTCGATGCTGTCAGAATAATCCAGGATCTGGGACAGGAGGATCACGCCGTTGAAGTCTATGTTGTCCTCATTCTCCAGAACATTGATCAGTGCCGCTGAGCGTGGGGTACCGTAGCTCTCGCCAAACAGATATTTCGGCGAATTCCAGCGGTTGTACTTGCTCAGGAACTGCATGATGAACCGCGAAAAGGCATAGGCGTCGACATCAGTGCCGTAGAAGTCCTTTTTGGCATTCTTGCCTGCTATCCGGCCGAAGCCCGTCCCAGGCGCATCGACAAACACCAGATCCGAGGCGTCGAGCAGGCTCTCATTATTGTTCACCAGCTTATAAGGTGCAGCCGGGGTATGGGTGTGGTCGGCCGTGACCACGCGCTTGGGGCCGAAGGCGCCCATGTGGAGCCAAATGGTCGCTGAACCAGGGCCGCCATTGTACAAGAATGTGATCGGCCGATGCGCCGGATTGGATCCCTTCTTGAAGTAGGCGACGTAGGACATCGAGGATACCGCCGTCGGATTATCGTTTTTCTTTTCTTGCGGGGCATCGTCATAACCCTTGGGATGGACGATGAGCGTGCCGACCACGGCCTTGTAATCGATGGAGGAGCCACCGATACGGACACTGCCCGAGGAGACATAGCTCATCGGCTTAAGGAGCGAGGGCGCCGTCGCGGACGCACTGAGCGCCCCGACGCCCGGAAGCAGAACAGCTGCAAGCGCAGCAATGGCCAAACGTTTCATACCAATCCCCCGTTGAGGTGAAAATCGGCGCCGCACCCGATCATGGATGCGGCGCCGCAAACTATGCGCCAACTGACGGCGTCACTTGCTTTCGTTGTCGGTCTCACGAATGAAGGCCGTTGCGTCAGCGTGCAGTTGCTCCGCCGCGGGCTCATGGACGTAAATCATGTGGCCCGTCTTGTAGTAGTGATACTGGATGTTCGCCTGCAGCCGGTTCGGAATCGGCAGGTGATGCATTTCGTACCAGCCTTCATAGAAGGGTGTAGCCAGATCAAAGTAGCCGCCACCCAAAAACACTTTCATGTCAGGATCACGCTTCATGGTAGCCGCCAGATCAGGCATCACATTGGTGGCTCCAGGGAACGAGAAGGACTCGAAGGGCTGCTGATGCTTGAATGACCACCATTTGAAAACGTTGATCATCGGCTTGTAGGTCATGCCTTTGCCATAATGCAGCACATTGTGAGCATAGTAGTTGAAGGCCGAAACATAGGCCGAGCTGATCGCCGCGCTCTGCGGATCATATTCGGCGCTCTTGCTGAGCGGATCCATCGACGGGCCGGTAAAGCGCGTGTCGAGGCGGCCGGTGGTGAGGTCTTCGTTCTGCAGCAGGTGCTTTTCAAACACGCCACCCGAGATGCGCAGGTCGGCTCGCATGAGCAGCGACACCGGCAGACCGGTAAATTGATGCAGGCGGTTGGCGATGTTGAGCTTGGCCTGCGGCGACAAACTCGAGCCCTGGGCCAGAGCAGCAGCGTAGTCGCCCATGGCAAAGGTTTCGGCAGCTTTGATCACCGGCATCAGATGCTGGGGGTTGCCAGGCAGTACATGATGATACCACGCCGTGGCGGCATAGCTGGGCAGGGCCACTTCATAAGCCGTGTCGATGCCGGGATTGTTCTGCGGCCCATCGATCGACAGATCGAAGTTGAGGATCTGGGACAGGAGGATGATGCCGTTCAGATCGATGCTCTTTCTCTGCAGATCCCACGACAGCACCGCTGAACGCGGGGTTCCGTAGCTTTCACCACAGAGGTATTTGGGCGAATTCCAGCGATTATATTTGGTCAGAAATTTCTGGATGAAACTGGCGAAGGCGTGGGCATCCTGGTCGACGCCATAGAATTCCTTCTCCTTGTTCTTTCCGGCAATGCGGGAGTAGCCGGTTCCCGGCGCGTCGATGAACACCATGTCGGTGGCATTGAGCAGGCTGTTGTTGTTGTTTACGATCTTGTAGGGCGCCGCCGGGGTATGGGTGTGATCGTAAGTCACTACACGCACCGGACCGAAGGCTCCCATATGCAGCCAGACGGTCGAAGAGCCAGGGCCACCATTATAGAAGAAGGTGATAGGCCGCGATCCGGGCTTCTCCCCCTTCTTGAAATAGGCGACGTAAAACATCGAGGCTTCGGCATCCGGGTTCTTCGCCGCCTCGGCCTTGGATTGGGGAGCATCATCATAGCCTTGCGCATGCACGACAAGCGTGCCGGCATGCGCAACATAGTCGATCGTGTGACCGTTGATGCGGACCGAGCCGTTGGTGGTGGTCTCCGTCGGCTGGAAAAAGCCTTGGTGATGGGCCGCGGCTGCCTTCGCTGCCGACGCCTTTGAACCTCTGTCCGTGCTTGCCGATGCCGACACGATGGTGCCCGCGACCAGCACTGCCGCGGTAATAAGATAGGCCCGTTTCATGGAAGCTCCCTCTAAGGCAGGTAAGACGCCCCCCGGCCCGGCAGGACAAGTCGAACGTCCACGAAGGCTTGCCACGTCATATCGGACTGCGGGAGTAACGCCCCTTCGCCCTTATTACGGGAGGCCTTCTCCTCCTGGCAAATGAATTTGACCCCAATGAAGGCCTGATCACGCCCGCCTCACGGTATCGTGACGCTGGAAATTGCCGGCCTGAGCCGTCACAATGCCCACCAAAGAGCGCCCTCTGTCCCCCAAGGCCGTGCTGCCCCATGGATGAAAAGGATCATCAGCTCATTTCGCTGCTGCGGGATAATGCGCGGCGCCCGATTTCTGTTCTGGCCAACGCACTGGGCGTGTCCCGTGGAACGGTGCAGAATCGCATCGACCGGCTGCTGGCGGAAGGGACCATTCTCGGGTTTACCCTACGGCTGCGTCCGGACGTGCAGCGTGCAGCGATCCGGGCCATCACGCTCGTGGAAGTGGAAGGCGAGCGTACAGAGCGCATCATCAAGGACTTGCGCGGCTACCCAGAAGTGCATGCGGTCCATACAACAAATGGACGCTGGGATCTCGTGCTCGAACTGGAAACCGACACCCTTGAGGCCTTTGATCTTGCGCTGCGCCGGATCCGCGAGGTCAAAGGCATTGCCAATTCGGAGACCAGCCTCCTTTTAACCAGCTTTTAGCCACTGCCGGCGCGGCCGCCCGGCCCTACCCCTTGCGTGCCCGCAAAGGCCATCCCACACTCCGGCGCGAAGGCTATTCAAGGAGAAGCGGTCATGAGCGATCGCGTCACAGTAACTCTGAAGGACGGTGTTGCCGATGTGCGCATGGTGCGCGCTGACAAGATGAACGCACTCGACACGGCGATGTTTGACGCCCTGATCGAAACCGGCGAGGGGCTAAAACACGAGACAGGCTTACGCGCAGTGGTCTTGTCAGGGGAGGGCCGGGGATTTTGCGCCGGTCTCGATATGGGCAATTTTGCCAAGATGGCCAACGGCGAACGCAAGGGCACTGAAGGCCTTGTTGACCTGCCACGGACTAAAGCCGGTGCCAATCGCGCCCAGCAGGCGTGCTATGTCTGGCGCGAGGTCCCAGTTCCGGTGATTGCTGCGGTGCATGGCGTTGCCTTCGGCGGCGGGCTCCAGGTCGCACTGGGAGCAGATCTGCGTTTTGTTGCCGCCGATGCCAAGCTGTCGGTGATGGAGATCAAGTGGGGGCTTGTCCCGGACATGGCAGGCATGGCGCTGCTACGCGGACTGGTCCGCGATGATGTCGCCCGCGAGCTGACATTCAGTGGCCGGACGGTGCTGGGAGAAGAGGCCGTAAAGATCGGACTTGCGACCCGCGTCTGTGCGGATCCGCGCGCTGAGGCTCTGGCCTTTGCCAGCGTGATCGCCAACCAGAATCCCGACGCGATCCGGGCTGGCAAGCGGTTGCTCAATCTGGCCGTCGAGGCGGATGCTAAGGAGATCTTCAAGGCCGAGACGACGGAACAGGTGGCCCTCATCGGCTCAACGAACCAGGTCGAGGCCGTGATGGCGAATCTCCAAAAGCGTGCCCCGCGCTTTGTTGACGGCTGACCCCAACCCCTGAAAGGGCAACATTCCGATCTGCATTTGCTGTTGCAGCCGACAGCTTTGTGGACCGCTCTTGGCTCCGGCTCGTCAGGTGAAGAGCTGCGCCTTGGCAATGCCGCTGATCATATGGGTGGCCTTGCACGAAGCGCGCGAGCGTCGCCGCTGCGGCTTTACGGGCGCAACATTTGTCCTTAAGTTGAGTGAGCCTCTTTCCAAATACGGGACGGAACGATGAAGTAGGGAATCGACTATCGCTATCTCAAGAAAGGTGCCACCAAGGCCGTGGACAATACCTCCATGGCACGGCCGGTGGACGTCGAGATCGACGAGGCGCAATTCGCCCTGATCCCCAATGTCGGCGATTATGTCGACCTGCCGGGCGAAAACGATTTCCGCAACATCGCGTGCCGCGGCAAGGTCCTGCGCCGCCTGTTCCAGTACAAGCTGGGGTATTGCTACGTCCAGATTTTGATCCAAGAGATCGATGAGGACTGGTCCAGTCTCTGGGGGTAGATCTCCCCACGCAGGGCCCTGGCTAATATCCCATTAGCCGAGCATAGCGATCACGATGAAAGGCGGGGCTGCCATAGGTTGCCTCGCTGACCCGTGCCCGCTTGAGGTAGAGGCCGGCGTCATGGGCGTCGGTCATGCCGATGCCTCCATGCATCTGTACCATTTCATTGGAAACCAGGTGCACGAGATCTCCAGCGCGAGCCTTGGCCAAGGAGCACAGCGCCGGCACATCGGCGCTGCCGCGGTCACAGGCGCTCAAGGCGGCTTCCACGCAGGAGCGGGTCAATTCCAGCTCCGTGTACATGCGCGCGGCACGGTGCTGCAGCGACTGAAACGAGCCGATCAGCTGACCGAACTGGGTACGGGTCTTAAGGTAGTCGAGCGTAACCTCAAAACTCTGCGCCGCATGACCAAGCATTTCTGAGGCAAGGCCGGCACGGGCGCGGTCCAAGACGGCATCGAGCACGCCAAAGCCTTTATCCACCGTACCCAGCACAGCATCCAAAGCCACTTCAACATCACGAAACTGAAGACGCGCGGCAGCGCGGCTGTCGGCCATATGCAGGCAGGTGCGGACCACACCAGGATGGGCCCCAGGAACAAGAAACAGAGTAACACCGTTCTCATCGCCCGCCTCTCCGGAGGTTCGGGCTGCCACAATCAGGATGTCCGCGGTTGCACCATCGACAACAAAACTTTTGCTTCCGTTGAGCACAAAGCCTGCACCCTTCTGGCGCGCCGTCAGCGCCAGGCGCTGCGGAGCGTGATGGGCAGCTTCATCCACAGCAAGAGCGCCGAGCGCCTCACCTGCAGCGAACTTAGGCAACCACTCGCCCTTTTGCCGGTCATTTCCCGCCAAGAGCAGTGCTGCAGTCGCCACAAGGGCGGTCGACAAAAGAGGGGACGCGGTGAGTGTACGCCCGGTCTCTTCGAGCACCAGCCCGATGCTCAGAAAATCCAGTCCGCTGCCGCCGTAGTTTTCCGGAATGAGGATTCCGGCCCAGCCCATCTCGCACATCTGACGCCACAGAGCGCGATCAAAACCTTCGCGATTGGCGCTATCGCGCAAGGCCCGAAACACCGTTACCGGCGCAACCTCGCGCGTCCAATTTTTTGCTGCCTCTTGCAGCATCACCTGTTCTTCACTGAGCACGGCCATGATGCCCCCTATTATTGATGATCCATGAGCCCAAGCACGCGCTTGGCCACGACATTGAGGTTGATTTCGCTGGTACCGCCTTCGATCGAATTGCCTTTAGACCGCAGCATGTCGCGCATGGCCTGGACCTCGGCCGAGCTGAAGTCCTCGCCCTCCCATCCCAGTCCCTGATATCCCATGGCCTCGACGAGCAGTTCGCAACGTTCCTGATTGAGGCGTGCTGCCGCGTATTTGAGAATGGAAACGGCCGGGCTCGGACCATTGGCCGTCTTGGCCTCGTCGGCCAACCTGCGTACCGTCAAGGCAAAGGCACGGGCCTGCATGCGATGTTCGGCGATACGCGCCCTCAGATCACCATCGCCAATGCGTCCATCCACTTCGCCAACATATTTCTTGGCCACGTCTTCGAGTTCGAGACCACCGCCAAAGCCGCTGCCAAAGCCACCGGCCGAGATATTCTGGCGTTCGTACTGCAGCAGCCGCTTGGCAATCTCCCAACCGCCATTAAGCCGGCCGACCAGGTTCTCCTTGGGGACTTTGACATCGGTAAAAAAAGTTTCGCAGAACGGCGAGGAACCGCTGATCAGGCGGATCGGGCGCGCCTCCACCCCCGGAGTTGCCATATCAAACAGGATGAACGAGATACCCTCATGTTTTTTGGTGGTATCGGTCCGCACCAGACAAAAAATCCAGTCCGCTTGATCGGCATAAGAGGTCCAGATTTTCTGGCCATTGATCAGATAGTGTTCGCCGCGATCCTCGCAGCGCGTCCGCAGTCCGGCGAGGTCAGAACCGGCCCCAGGTTCCGAATAGCCCTGACACCAGCGGATTTCGCCACGCACGATCTTGGGCAGATGCTCGCGCTTTTGCTGTTCATTGCCATATTCCAAAAGGACCGGCCCCAGCATCCACAGACCGAAGGAAAGCAGGGGCGCCGCCGCCCCGATGCGGCGCATTTCATTGTCGAGCACTTTGGCCTCATCGCGTGACATCCCGCCGCCGCCATAGGCCTTGGGCCAGGTTGGCGCGGTCCAGCCCTTCGCTGCCATGCGCTCGAGCCAGAGTTTGGCCTCAGGGTTCCTGTAGGTCTGCCGACGCCCGCCCCAGACCTCTTCACCTTGGGCCGGACGGCCCGAGGTACCGCGCATGGACTTAGGACAATTGGCCTCGAGCCAGCTCCTAACCTCACTGCGAAAACTTTCCAGATCGCTCATCACTGACCTCCGGCCGAACATACCGCTTCTTCGACACAGCCGATTGTGCATCTTGGCGCAGCTTTGGGAAGAGGGCTGGTCGCGGGATTTGCCAGCCGTTAGGTTGGCGACGCGTTATTTTGATCGACAGCCATGAATTTTGCCAGCGACAACGCCTATGGCGCGTGCCCCGAAATCCTTGAAGCCGTGGTCCGCAGCGCTGAGGGTAGCCAGCCCTCCTATGGCGAGGACGCCTGCAGCACTCGACTGCGTGCCCGCTTGAGCGAGATTTTCGAGCGGGACGTCTATGCCTTTCCCGTCATCACCGGGACTGCCGCCAATAGCCTGGCACTGGCAACGCTTTGTCCGCCCCATGGCGCGATCTTCTGCCATGAGGAGGCGCACATTGCGACCGACGAGTGTGCCGCCCCGGAATTCTTCACCCATGGCGCCAAGGTGGTCGGCATCCCTGGCGCGGACGGTAAAGTGAGCCCCACCGCCATCGCGTCAGTCCTGCCTCATTTTTCCCGGGGGGTGCACAGTGCAAAACCCAGTGTCGTTTCGATCACCCAGTTGAGCGAGCTGGGTACAGCCTATAGTACCGAGCAGATCGCGCAGATCGGTGACTTCTGCCGGAGCAACGGCCTCTTCCTGCACATGGACGGAGCCCGCTTTGCCAACGCCCTCGTCAGTCAGAACACCAGCCCCGCCGCTCTGTCCTGGCGCGCTGGCGTTGACGTGCTCTCGTTTGGCGCCACCAAGAACGGTGCCCTCAGTGCCGAATGCGTCATTTTCTTTGATCGGGCACTGGCCGGTGACTTCGAATATCGCCGCAAGAAGAGCGGGCACCTGCTTTCGAAGATGCGCTTTGTCTCAGCCCAGCTGGAAGCCTATCTGGCCGCTGACCTGTGGCTCACTGCGGCGGCGCGTGCCAACCGGCTTGCCGCGGATATGGCTCGTGCACTGCTGCAGCTTCAGGGCGCGAGCCTTGCCCACCCCGTTCAGGGCAACCAGATCTTCGTCTATCTGCCGGACCGAACGGTGGCACATCTGCGGGCCAATGGTGCCAAATTTTACGACTGGCAGAGGAGCCGCGACGGGCGCACGCTGATCCGCCTGGTTACGAGCTTTGCCACGCCCGAAGGGGCGGTTCAGCAATTTGTCGAACTGGCAGGCAACGCCTGAGCGGCGGGCCTTTAGCGTATCGCCTATTCGGCGGGCTGTGCCACTTTTCCTGGCCGCACCAAATGGCCGAGACGGTCGAGCTGCACATAGATCACCGGGGTGATGTAAAGGGTCAGCAGCTGACTGAGAGCGAGCCCTCCGACCACGGCAAGGCCAAGCGGCCGACGGGCATTTGAGCCTTCGCCAAAGCCGATTGCGATGGGCAAGGTTCCCATCAGCGCCGCCATCGTCGTCATCATGATCGGCCGGAAGCGGACCAGACTGGCCTCGAAGATCGCGACTGCAGCAGAAACCTTCGCGCTGCGCTGACGCTCCAGCGCGAAGTCGATCATCATGATCGCATTTTTCTTCACGATCCCGACGAGCATGATCATGCCCACAAAGGCGTAAAGGCTGAGCGGCGTGTTGAACAGCCACAGCGTGATCAACGCGCCCACCCCGGCGGCCGGAAGCCCCGAAAGAATGGTGAGGGGATGGATGAAGCTTTCGTAGAGAATGCCGAGGACAATGTAGACCACAATGATGGCGATGAGTAGCAGAAGCCCGCTCGATCCCATCGACTGTTCAAAGGCTTTCGCAGTGCCCTGGAAGGAACCAGAGATCGTGGGCGGCATGCGCATATGCCGGCTGATCTGATCGATCTTTGCCACCGCATAAGATAGCGCCCGGCCTTGTGCGAGATTGAAGGATACCGTCACCGCCGGCAGTTCGCCAAGATGATTGATCGCCAGCGGCATCGAGCCCTGTGTGATCCGCGTCACCGCGGAAAGTGGCACCAAAGTCCCGCTGCTGGAGGTTACATAAAGACGCTGCAGGGCCGAGGGATCGGTCTGGTACTTGGGCAAAAGTTCGAGAATGACCTCATATTCATCCGTGGGCGCGTAAATCTGGGAAATCTGTTCGCCGCCGAAGGCTGCACCGAGCGCCGACTGGATCTGGGCCGAGGTGACGCCCAGTGCCGCGGCACGGTCGCGTTCGATCTTGACCATGACCGTGGGATTGGACATGTCGAGGTCGCTGTTGACATCGGCAAAGCCGGGCGTGCGAGACAGGTTGTCAACCAGCCGATTGGCGTATTTGGCAAGCTGATCGAGATCAAGACCCTGGAGCGTGTACTGATAGGTCGAGTTGGTCGAGTGTCCGCCGATGTTCAGGCTGGGCGGGTTGGCGGTGAACACCTGAATTCCTGGAATCCTCGCGAATTCTGGGCGCCACTGGGAAATGATGTCGTCGACCGAACGGCGACGCTGGCGGCGCGGGACAAGGTGCACAAAGATCCGCCCGGTGTTCAC
Organism: Pseudomonadota bacterium; assembly: GCA_021817355.1. The sequence goes on from JAKAVI010000231.1 coordinate 9,571, forward strand.
TCCGGCGCTGGACCCGCCTGAGCCCACCGCGGACATCGCGGCCATCACGGCCGGATCGGCATTGACGATCGCAGCCACTTCCTTCTGGTACTTGACCATCTGAGCAAAGGATGTGCCGGTACGCGCCTTGGTAAAAATCTCGATAGCACCATCGTCCGAGGCGGGGATGAAATCCATCGGGATGATGCGGAACATGAAGACCGTGGAGAGGATGCTCAGCAGAAAAAGGCCGAGGATCGTACGTTGATGGCACATGGCCCAGCCGAGCGAAACGCGGTAGGCGTCATGAAGCCGGTTGAAGGCCACCTCGCTGTAACGATAGAAGCGGCTGGCATGAAGGCCCTCGTCGGCGTGCAGCAGGCGACTTGAGAGCATCGGCGTCAGCGTCACCGAGACAATGCCGGAAAACACGATGGCAAGTACGATTGTCACCGCAAATTCATGCAGCAACCGGCCGACAATACCGCCCATGAACATCAAGGGAATGAATACCGCCACCAGCGAGGCGGTCATGGACAGAATCGTGAACGCAATTTCGCGCGAGCCGTGGAGTGAGGCGGTATAGGGATCCTCCCCCATCTCGATATGGCGCACGATATTTTCGAGCATCACGATGGCGTCATCGACCACAAAGCCAACCGACAGCGTCAGCGCCATCAAGGACAGGTTATCGAGGCTGAAGCCAAGATAGGACATGCCCGCGAAGGTCCCGATCACCGCAATCGGCAACGCCAGGGAGGGAATGAACGTAGCCGAGACCGAGCGCAGAAAGACAAAAATAACGAGGACGACGAGCACCGCGGCAATGACGAGTGTCATCTGAACGTCGCTGACCGAGGCGCGGATGGCCTGACTGCGGTCAAAGTGCACCATCACATGCAACCCGGGGGGAACCTGTTGTTCAAAGCGGGGAAGGACCTGACGGATTTCGTTGACCACCGCTATGGTATTGGATCCGGGCTGCCGCTGGATCGCCAAAAGTATGGCGGGCCTGCCATTTTCAAAGCTCGCCTGGCGGGTGTCCTGAACGCTGTCGAGGACACGGGCGATGTCTTCAATGCGCACCGGCGCGCCATTGCGGTAGGCAATGATCTGGCGGGCAAATTGCCGGGCATCGGTCAGCTGGCCATTGGCATGTATCACTTCCGCCTTGTGTGGCCCATTGAGCGAGCCGGTCGCAGCATTGGAATTGGCATTGGCAGCGGCACTTGCCACCTCATCGATTCCGATGCCGCGCGCCGCCAGTTCGTCCGGATCGGCCTGAATACGGACCGCATATTTCTGCTGTCCGTAAATATTGACCTGGGCGACACCGTTCAGGGTTGAGAGTTCGCGGCCAAGCAGCGTCTCGGCATAGTAGTCGACCTGTGACAAGGCCATGGTGTCGGAGGAGACGGCCAGATACATGATCGGGGCATCTGCCGGATTTTCCTTATGGATGGTCGGCGGATTGGGCATGTTATGCGGCAGGCGGCCGAGCGTCGCCGATACCGCCGATTGAACATCCTGTGCCGCAGCGTCAATATTGCGGTTCAGGTCGAACTGGATGACAATTTCAGTCTGGCTCTGCGTACTCGTCGAGGTCATCGACGAGATGCCGGCGATTGTCGACAGTTCGCCCTCGAGCGGGGTCGCGACGGCACTGGCCATCGTGTCGGGATCTGCGCCAGGCAAGCTGGCGCTGACCACGACGGTGGGGAAGTCCACATTCGGCAGATCACTGACCGGAAGGTGGAGGTAGCCGAACAGGCCAAAGATCAACAGCGCCACCATGAGGAGCGTGGTCATCACGGTGCGCCGGATGAATGGCTCCGAAATGTTCATGGCAGGGGCTGGCGCGTCGCCATGCCGGCGCCGTTGACCGCCTCATGCGGATCCTTGCGGATCGACGTGCCCGCACAGATCGG
>JAKAVI010000350.1 GCA_021817355.1 Pseudomonadota bacterium
TTGAGAACTGCTGGATCCTGGGCCGTTTAATATACGCGGGCCTTGGGCTTGATGTATTCGATGTCGTTCGACAGCGTGTAACTGTGCACCGGCCGGTAATCGATGCTGACTTCCCCGGACTTAATGTCGAGCCATGCCAGGGTATGTTTCATCCAATTGACGTCATCACGCTGTGGAAAATCCTCGCGGGCGTGAGCGCCCCGGCTTTCCTGACGAATGACAGCACCGGCGACAGTAACCGCTGCCAGCGCAATCAGATTTTCAAATTCCAGGGTTTCCACCAGGTCAGAATTCCAGATCATTGAGCGATCGGACAGGCGAACGTCTTCTTTTGACCGATAGATCTCCGCAATCCGCCGTTTTCCGGACTCCAGGGTCTCTCCGGTCCGAAATACGGCTGCGTCTTCCTGCATGGCGCGCTGCATCTGCATACGCAGTTGCGCGGTTGGCGTGCTGCCGCTGGCATGGCGCAGACGATCCAGTCGCCCAAGCGCGTCCTGTCCGGCATCTTTGCGCAGCGCCGCGTGCTTTTGATTAGGCTCGAGGTTTTTGGCGCACTGCATGCCGGCAGCCTTGCCGAATACGACAAGGTCGATGAGTGAATTGGAACCGAGCCGGTTGGCACCGTGTACCGAGACGCAGGCCGCCTCGCCAACCGCCATTAGACCCTGAATGACGGTGTCTGGATTGCCGTCTTTCAGTGTCAAGGCATCGCCCATGTAATTGGTCGGAATGCCACCCATATTGTAGTGAACGGTGGGCAATACGGGGATGGGTTCCTTGGTGACATCGACGCCGGCGAAGATGCGTGCGCTCTCCGAGATGCCAGGCAGGCGTTCATGAATGATCTTGGGATCGAGGTGGGAAAGATGCAGGTGGATGTGATCCTTGAGTGGCCCGACGCCACGCCCCTCACGAATTTCCATCGTCATGGCACGACTGACTACATCGCGTGAGGCCAGGTCCTTGGCGCTGGGGGCATAACGCTCCATGAAGCGTTCGCCTTGTGAATTGGTCAGATAACCGCCTTCACCCCTCACTCCTTCGGTGATGAGAACGCCGGCACCATAAATGCCGGTGGGATGAAATTGCACAAACTCCATGTCCTGTAGCGGAAAGCCGGCCCGCAGCACCATGGCGTTGCCGTCTCCGGTCTGGGTATGGGCGCCCGTGCACGAAAAATAGGTGCGGCCATAGCCACCGGTGGCAATGATGACGCGGTGGGAACGGAAGCGATGGATGGTGCCATCGTCGAGATTCCAGGCCATCAGTCCGCGTACCGCGCCGTCTTCGACGATCAGGTCGAGGGCGAGGTATTCGATGAAGAAGTTGGTGTCGTGCTTGACGCATTGCCCGTAGAGCGTATGCAGCATGGCATGGCCAGTACGGTCGGCAGCGGCGCAGGTGCGCTGTACAATGCCCTCACCAAAATTCGAGGTCATGCCGCCAAAGGCGCGCTGATAGATTTTTCCGTCCTCAGTGCGGCTGAAGGGCACGCCAAAGTGCTCGAGTTCGTATACTGCCTCTGGCGCATTGCGGCAAAGAAACTCGATAGCGTCCTGATCTCCCAACCAGTCCGACCCCTTGACGGTATCGTACATATGCCAGCGCCAATCGTCCTCGCCCATATTGCCAAGCGAGGCGGCAATACCGCCTTGCGCCGCCACAGTGTGACTGCGGGTCGGGAAAACCTTGGTGATGCAAGCGGTTTTGAGCCCGCTCGCCGCCGCTTCGAGAGTGGCCCGCAAGCCGGAACCTCCGGCTCCAACTACGACAACGTCATAGGTATGATCAGTGATCTCGTAAGCGGTCATGGCGTGAGGTCCAAATTTTTAAAGCGCGATTCGGTACATGGCGAACAAGCTTGCCGCAGCAACGGCCCAGGCGAACGCCTTATTGAGGACAAGTAGAACAATTTTATTGCCATCGTGATGCACGTAATCCTCGATCACGACCTGGATGCCAAGCTGCATATGGACGACAGAAGCAATGACAAACAGCACCATGAGGACTGCGGATATAGGGGCATGTAGGAAAAGCAGAACCTGTTCGCGCGAGGCCCCGACGAGATTGAGCATGGAAAACCCGAGCCAGCAGGACAGCGGTACAAGAGCTGCCGCGCTCACCCGCTGGCGCCAGAAATGCTCGACTCCTGAATGGGCACTGCCCAGTCCTTCAACCCTGGACAACGGGGTGTGATAGGCCATCACATACCTCCGAACGAGAACAGGCCGTAGAGATAGATACCCGCGGCCAGAAAAATGGAAAGGCTGATGATCGCAACGCTTATCCGGTTGGCAAATCGCGGTGCAAAGCCATAGCCGAAGTCCCAGGCGAGGTGGCGAATGCCATTGAGCAGGTGAAAGCAAAGCGACCACACAAAGCCGAATACGAAAATCTGCCCGACCCAGGTAAAAACCAGTGTGCCAAAGGTGGCATAGGCATCCGGACCGCTGGCCAGGGCCATCAGCCACCAGGCCAGTCCTGCCATGCCAATGCTTAGTCCGACGCCGGTCGTGCGATGCACGATCGAGGTCATCATCGTCGGGCTCCAGCGATAGATCTGGAGGTGGGGCGAAAGCGGGCGCTGACGCGCCCCGGAGCGAACGGCATTATCGGCCATGGAAACTTCCGAAAAGCTGGACAGATCGGGGCGGAGTGTAGGGGCCTAAGCCCTCAAGTCAACGTGAAGCTGAAGGCAGGATGAGCCCGGTCTTGCCGTCGGATTGTCGCACCGCAGCGGCAGGGACCTGGGCCGGGCCCTAAATTGTCCCTCCCTTCCGGGGGGCAATGGCCCCTGATGCCTTGCGGCCACATCGAGAATCCGGCACTGCTTTGAGTATGACCCCAGTCCGTATTGCGCCGTCCATCCTGTCCGCAGATTTCGCGCAACTCGGCGCGGAGGTGGCAGCGGTCGATGCGGCGGGCGCTGATTTCATCCACATAGACGTGATGGATGGCCACTTTGTGCCCAATCTCACCATCGGCCCGGTGGTGGTCCGCGCCTTGCGTCCCCACAGCCGCAAAATCTTTGACTGTCACCTGATGATTGCTCCGGCAGATCCCTACATCGAGGCCTTTGCAGAAGCCGGCGCCGACATCATTTCGGTCCATCCCGAAGCTGGCCCGCACGTGCACCGCACATTGCAACTGATTCGGAGCCTAGGGAAGTCTCCTGGAATAGTCCTCAATCCGGCCACCCCCATCCAGGCGATCGATTATGTCCTCGATCTGGTCGATCTGGTTTTGATAATGAGCGTCAATCCCGGATTTGGCGGCCAAAGTTTCATCGACAGCCAGCTGCGCAAGATCGAGGCGGCGGCCGAGCGTATCGCCAAAACCGGCCGCCAGGTCGCCCTTGAGGTAGACGGCGGGATTACTATCACCACGGCCCGTCAAGCGGTGTCCGCAGGCGCAGATGTGCTGGTAGCGGGCACGGCGGTGTTCAAAGGGGGCAGGGACAATTATGCCGCGAATATCGCGGCATTGCGCGGATGAACGAGGCCGTGATGGGCGCGGAGCGCCATGTTTCTAAAGCTACAGGCGCCGCCCTGCCACTGGCGCTGGTTCCCGAACTTGCCGCCGCTGAAGCGGACCTACTCATTACGCCATGGCGCACGGCCTGGCGCCGTAACTGGTTCTATCGCCGACTGCTAAAGGGCAAGCTGTGCGATCGCCTTCATTATCAGCCATCCGACTTGATGCCGCGCCAGCTCGAACGCGCCGAAATGCTGCTGCGAGGACGCTTCAACTTCGCCGGCGACAGCGTGGAAATCCAGAGCGGTTCGATCTTTGACAAGCCCTCGCCGTCGGCTGGCTGGGCGCAGTCCCTGCACGCCTTCGACTTTCTGCCAGCTCTTGCCAATGCCGGAGGCGAGCCTGCCCGGATCTTGGCGACCAATCTCATCGCTCAATGGCTCAAGCGCTATCCGCGCTATCGCGAACCGCAGTGGCAGACCGAGGTGACGGCCCGCCGGCTGATCAATCTTTTCACGCATGGGCGTTTTGTGATCGCCAACTCGGATTTGGTGTGGCGGTCCAGGCTCTTTGTGTCCGTCCAGGAGCAAGCGCGGCTGTTGGGGCGCGTCGCCCACAAGGCTCCGGAAGGCCTGGCACGTCTGGAGGCAGCCGCTGCATTGGCGCTTTCCGGCGCCTGCCTCGACGATGCCCCCAGGCGGCTGGACCTGGGATTGCAGAGATTTGAGGCGGAGATTCTGGCGCAGATCCTTCCCGACGGCGGCCATGTGGACCGCTGCCCGGAAACCTTGATGCACGCCTTTCGCTATCTGGTGATGGTGATCGAGGCCGCCCAGGCGATGTCCCATCCTGTACCGTCAAGCCTTCTGTCTGCGCGCGACCGCATGGCGCCGATGCTGCGCTTCTTTCGCAACGGCCAGGGAACGCTTTGCCTCTTCAATGGCGGCCATGAGGGAGACCGGGGCACACTCTCATCCCTGTTGCAGCGTGACGAGGCTGGCGGGATGCCGTTTGGCTTTGCGCCCCACTCCAAGTTCCAGCGGCTGACCGCCGCCAAAAGCTTGGTTGTGATGGATGTCGGGCCATTTCCAACCGGCGTCTATGCCAACAGCGCCCACGCTGGCTGCCTCGCCTTTGAGTTCTGCTCCGGAGCACAGCGCGTGGTGGTAAATTGCGGTAGCAGTCCGAAGTGGGATGGGGCGCTGCGCTCGACAGCAGCCCACTCCACAGTCACGGTCGCGGATACCTCTATGGGTCAGGTGCTGCGTTGGGACTTCGCGCGCCGGCGCATCGGGCCGCGCATGCTCGGCGGTCCGCACCAGGTTGACAGCGAACGCCTCGATGCAGCCCAGGGAACCAGCGTTTCTGGCAGTCATGACGGATATTTGCACGGCTTTGGCCTGGTACATGCCCGCCAGCTCAGTCTGTCCGCCGATGGCGCGAGGCTCATCGGCAAAGATCGGCTGCTGCCCAAAGCGGTGCGCCGGAGCAAGTCTCAGGTCGCGGTAAGATTTCATCTTCACCCCGATATCCGCGTCTCTCAGGCCCAAGGGGGAGGACTGTTGTTGAAACTCCCGGGTGGGGAAGGCTGGCGCTTCCGCTGTGGTAGCGAGCCCGCCATTGAAGGCAGCGTCTATGTCGGCAGCAACACGCCCAGACGCTGCGAGCAGATTGTCATCACGGGTGAGGTGGGTGGCGAAGTCCTGGAGCTGGTCTGGATGTTTGAGCGGATGAACGTCGCATGACACAGGCGTCCTGGTACTGGCGGGCCTGTGTGGTTGGTGCCTACATGGCTGCCCGCTTTCGGCCGCTGCCCAAACTGAACGATCGGCTTTGCAATATCTGCGGCTACCATGGTCCGTTCGGTCCAGGTGGCAAGGGAACGCGGAATGACGCAAGGTGTCCACGCTGCCGCTCGGTTGAGCGCGACCGTCTGTTCAAGTTATGGCTTGAGGAAGAACCGCAATCTCTTGAGCAAAAAGATATTTTGCATTTTGCACCAGAGCGCAGCCTGGCCTCCCTGGTTCGCCCACTGGCGCGCCGTTATCGTAGTGCGGACATCGCCCCCGGTCGGGCTGATTTGGTTTTGGACATCGAACAGCTCGCATTGCCGTCCGCAAGCGTTGAGGCTGTCATCTGCGCCCATGTGCTTGAGCATGTTAACGACGCGAGGGCTCTTGGCGAACTCTTCCGCATATTGGCGCCGGGCGGTCTGGCGGTGATTTCCGTACCCATCGTCGAGGGCTGGTCCGCCAGCTACGAAAATCCGGCAATCGTCACGGCGCGGGAGAGGGCACTGCATTTCGGGCAATGGGACCATGTCCGCTATTACGGCGCCGATCTGCGCGACAGGATCCGGGCGGCCGGGTTCGGCTTGCGGGAATTCACCGCAAGTCCGGGCGCGGCGGTGCGCCATGGCCTCATCCGAGGCGACACGCTGTTTATTGCGCAGAAGCAGAGCTAATGCATGCGACACGGCAGCCCGGTAGGTGGGCTAACTGTGTTACATCATTGCAGCCAGAAGGTCGGGTTGCTATTCAGAAACGGCTTTGAATCGGCCGCCAGGCCAAGGAGTTGTTCCATGGTGCAGTTTACATTGCCGCGTGGTAGCGAGCCCAAATCGGGCAAGGTGTGGCCGGGTCCGACCACTGCCAATGGGAAAAAGCCCAAACGAACCAAAGACTTTCGGGTCTACCGCTACAATCCGGATGATGGAGGCAACCCTGCCATCGACACCTATCGTGTGGATCTGGAGAATTGCGGACCCATGGTTCTTGATGCGCTCATCAAGATCAAGAATGAGGTCGACCCGACGCTGACCTTCCGTAGATCCTGCCGCGAAGGGGTTTGCGGCTCCTGCGCAATGAACATTGACGGTAAGAATACCCTAGCCTGCACCAAGCCCATCAGCGAGATCTCCGGCTCGGTCAAGGTTTATCCCTTGCCCCATATGTCTGTGGTCAAGGACTTGGTGCCTGATCTGAACAACTTCTACGCGCAGTATGCCTCCATTGAACCCTATCTACAGACCAAGACGCCAACACCAGAGAAGGAATGGCGCCAGTCTCCCGAGCAACGGGACAAGCTGAACGGGCTTTATGAGTGCATTCTCTGTGCCTGCTGTTCGACCTCGTGCCCCAGCTATTGGTGGAATTCGGAACGCTACCTCGGTCCGGCTGCGCTCCTGCAATCCTATCGCTGGCTGGCTGACAGTCGTGACGAGGCCAAGGGAGAGCGCCTGGATCGACTAGAAGATCCGTTCCGCCTCTATCGCTGCCATACCATCATGAACTGCGCCAATACCTGCCCCAAGGGACTTAACCCGGCTGAGGCCATTGGCGAAATCAAGCAACTCCTGGTCAAGCGGAGCGTCTGAAGTCCAGAGACTTTGTCACGCTGCGGCGGTACCCGAAGACCTCCAATGTTCAGTCTGGGCACCACAGGGCACCTAGATTTGCCCACGGCACCGGGGTGGGGGCAGGGTGTGTTAGAGTTCGACCATGTCAAAGTCAGACTTGGGGGTTCCACAGAGCGGGCAAACCCAGTCATTGGGAATGTCTGCCCAGCGCATCCCTGGGGGGATGCCCTCGTCAGGATCACCTTTTTCCTCGCTATAGAGATAGCCGCAGGTGCGGCATTGCCAGGTTTTATAATCGGCCATCAATAAGCGGTGCGCGCACCGTCCCTCATAGCAATGCTCGGCCCGCCGTCGCGGGTGGCTTATTCCATCACGTAGCGTATCGGCACCGCCTTGGGACCGGAGACGAAATTCGCTTCAACCAGCCTAGGTGATCCGCTTAATTCCACGGATTTCAGGCGTGGCAGCAGCTCCTCCCAGAGTATGCGCATTTCCATGCGCGCGAGGTGTTGGCCAAGACAGACATGGGCGCCGTAGCCAAAGGCGATCTGCTTGTTGGGCGTGCGGTCAACCTTGAAGGCAAAGGGATCCTCAAAAACCGTTTCATCGCGATTGCCGGACGGGTAGCAGAGCATGAGCCATTCACCCTTGGCCACTGGGTAACCGGATACCTCGGTATCGACGGTGGCACTGCGCATGAAATGCTTGACCGGGGTTACCCAACGAATGGATTCCTCAACAAAGCTCGGGATCAGGGAAAGATCAGCCTTGAGCTTGGCGAACTCCCTTGGATTTTCGGCCAGCGCCCACAGCGCGCCCGCGGTGGTGTTGGACGTGGTGTCATGGCCGGCCGCCGCGACGATCGTGTAATAGCCCATGGCCGCGCGGTGGCTGAGCGGTTCGCCTTTGATCTGACCATTGGCAATGACGCTTGCCACGTCCTCGCGCGGGTGGGCTCGTCGGTCCTCGGTCATGGCCTCGAAGTAATTGGTGAAGTCCTGAACCGTCGCAACTAGCCCCATCAGCATTTCATTGGAGTCAAGTGGGGTAGCTCCGAGCCGGTTCATTTCCGGATCGGACGTCCCGAACAGTTCCTGGGTGAGTTTGAGCATGCGCGGCTCATCCTCTGGTGGAACACCGAGGATCTGCATGATCACCCGCAGGGGATAGAGAAAAGCTATGTCTCTGGCAAAATCACAGCTGTTTCCCAGTGCCGCCATCTTGTCGACAGTCTGACGCGCCAGATCGCGGATACCCTGTTCCAGCCTGCGGATGTTCTGGGGCAAAAACCAGGCCTGGGTCAGTTTGCGATGATCGAAATGATCGGGATTATCCATCTGCACCAGCGAATACACCAGATGCGGCGACCCACCGGTAAGCGACCGCACTTTCAGGTCAGCTTCCTGCGTTGTCAGTGTGGTAGGCCGATCGCCATTATGGAAGACCTCATTCTGCCGCTCGACCGTCAGGATATCGGCATGGCGAGTAATCGCAAGAAAAGGATCATAACCCGGCAGTTCAATTCGCCCGACCGGCATATTGTGGCGCAGCCAGCGAAATGCCTCATGCAGGCGCTTGTCGTCCGCATAGGCTTTGGGATCGACGATATCGGTAGCAATTTCAGCAGGAACAGACATGAGAGCATCTCGACAGGTGCGGGCCAAGATTGTGCCGTAACATGCAACTGCGCAAGTGTGCCGTTGCGGCAGCTTTCAGGTGTTGCCGACCGCTCGGTTGGCCGCTCGCAGCCGCAGTGCCTGCCAGAGTGCCGCGCTGGCCAGATTGGTGAGCCAGCTCCGTGCCCCGAGGCCGCAGGCCTTGGCGACCATCTGAACGAGTTTTCTGATGTGATGCCGGCGATAGAGCGTCATGGCCGTGGCATTATAGGCTCTGGAATAATGCAGCCGGTTATAGGGCGTGCGCGTGACCTCAGAGGACGGCACATTGGCACAGTAATAGGCGTAGGCGAGCTCGTCATCGTCAGATTCTTGTACCCGCGTAAAAGCCAGATAGAGCTTTTTCCACACCGGCAGGTCGGCTTCGGGCTGCGCGTTCAATGTCTCCAAGAACAGTCGATAATGACGAAATTCATCGGCCGCAATCCGTCCTGCGATTTCCTTCAGCACCGGCTCGTCGGTCGCATCACGGATGGCGCTGTAGTAAGAAGAGGTGCCGCATTCGACCACACAGCGGGCGATCAATTCCCCACGGCGTGAGCCTCGCACTGAGATGGCATCTTCCTTGGCAAAATGCGCCGGGCGATAACCCGCGCGAAATCGCGCAAAGGCGTCCTCAAAACTAAAAGTCGAGTCGGCCATTTCCGCCCAACGGCCTAACACCTGACCGTGCTGGATCTCTTCCTGTCCCCAACGTTCAAGGTCGGTCAGAGTTTGTGCCGGGCCATCTTGGAATACTCGGGAGAGATAGGTTACGTAATCGGGGGCATTGTATTCAACGAGCGAGGCAGCCTTAACCGCAGCCAATAGGCGGGTATCAACCTTTGCTGCATCGAACTTGTTCCACGCAACGTCATCCAGGCTCCAACCGCCGTGATAGATCGTGCCGTTCGTCATGGCTGTCCACCCATGTTGAGCCCAAACCGTTAGGCGGGGGACCTTAGCAAATTTGGCACCACCAAGGGAACCACTGCCGTCATTACCGTGATGACAGATAATTTTCCAGTAGTTCCAGGGCGTTCAGGGTTGCCACCGCCTTTTGCCGCGCAGCCTCGGATTTGGCCTGCAGCACATCCTCATGTGCATCCTTCAGGCGGCGTTCCACATCCTGCGGCGACAGGGATGCGAGTGGCAGCGCTTCTTCGGTGAGAATTGTAGCCTTGTCATTGGTCACTTCGGCAAAGCCGGCCATCACGAAATAGCGCTCGTCGCCCTTTGGTCCGGCTTTTATGTCGATCATTCCGGGCTTGAGCGTCGAAATGACGGGCGCGTGTCCAATGCCAACACCGAAATAACCTTCGCTCCCGGGAAGGGTGATCATCTCCGCATCCCCCGACAGCAACAGCCGTTCGGGGGAGACAAGATCAAAAGGGATCTTCTCAACCATGGCCATTACGCTTCGGCAGCTGCGAGCTTTTGGGCTTTGGCAACCGCGTCCTCGATGGTACCGACCATGTAGAATGCGGCTTCTGGTAGGTGATCGTAGTCACCGCGCACAACGGCTGCGAAGCTGCGTATGGTGTCTTTCAGATCGACGAACAGTCCCGGAAAGCCCGTAAACACTTCAGCGACATGGAATGGCTGACTGAGGAAGCGTTCGATCTTGCGCGCTCGCGCCACCGTGAGCTTGTCTTCCTCCGACAGCTCATCCATGCCCAGAATGGCGATGATGTCCTGCAGCGACTTGTAACGTTGCAGGATCTGCTGCACAGCGCGTGCGGTATTGTAGTGTTCCTCACCGACGACACGCGGATCGAGAATGCGCGAGGTTGAATCGAGCGGATCCACGGCCGGGTAAATGCCCTTTTCCGAAATCGCGCGATTGAGCACCGTGGTGGCGTCGAGATGTGCGAACGAAGTTGCTGGCGCCGGATCGGTCAGGTCGTCAGCCGGCACGTAAATAGCCTGCACCGACGTGATCGAACCCTTGGTTGTAGTGGTAATGCGTTCCTGAAGCGCACCCATATCGGTGGCCAGGGTTGGCTGATAGCCTACCGCTGAAGGAATGCGCCCGAGCAGGGCCGACACTTCAGACCCGGCCTGGGTAAAGCGAAAGATGTTGTCGACGAAGAATAGCACGTCCTGACCTTGGTCCCGGAAATACTCCGCAACGGTAAGACCGGTCAGCCCAACCCGAGCGCGCGCCCCTGGCGGCTCGTTCATCTGGCCATAGACAAGGGCACATTTGGACCCTTCAGTGGAGCCCGCCTTGGGATCCTTGTTCACGCCCGATTCGATCATCTCGTGGTAAAGATCGTTGCCCTCACGCGTACGTTCGCCCACACCGGCAAACACCGAATAGCCGCCGTGCTTTTTGGCGACGTTATTGATCAACTCCTGGATCAAAACCGTCTTGCCCACGCCAGCACCACCAAACAGGCCGATCTTGCCGCCACGGGCATAGGGCGCCAGAAGATCGATGACTTTGATGCCGGTAACCAGCACTTCTGCCTCGGTCGATTGTTCGACGAAGGAGGGGGCATCGGCATGAATGGGACGACGCTCCACCGCATTAACCGGGCCAGCTTCATCCACCGGTTCGCCAATCACATTCATGATGCGTCCGAGGGTACCGTCACCGACGGGTACAGAAATGGGCTGTCCCGTGTCACGCACGTTTTGGCCACGTGTGAGACCTTCCGTCGAGTCCATGGCGACGGTCCGCACAGTGGATTCGCCCAGGTGCTGGGCGACTTCCAGAATCAGGCGCTGGCCATGGTTGTCGGTTTCCAGCGCGTTTAGGATCTCTGGCATATGGCCGTCAAACTGCACATCGACCACGGCACCCATGACCTGGGTTATGCGGCCTTGCATGTTGGTCGGTGTCACGGCGTTCATGACGTTTTCCTCTTTTCATCGTGTTGCACCATCAGCC
>JAKAVI010000076.1 GCA_021817355.1 Pseudomonadota bacterium
CCCTTGCCCCGAAAGCCGGCGATAAAGGGCGAGCTGTGCCGTTCCTTCGGTCCAAACCCCCGCCGCTGCAACACTGTAGGTGATCCCTCCATCATCGCGCAGGCGCTGCAAAATTCCCCGCAGCTTGGGCCCATAGCGATGGGCGAAGCCGCCGATGGCCAGGAGCGGAAAGAGCTGCGCATCGGTCGCCACAAGATGGTCGAGCTCATGGGCCTTAAGCCCGGTGCCGGCCGCAAAGCAGCCGCAACCAGGCTGCCACATCGCCTGTACAAAGCGGCGTGCCCGCAGCGCCCAATGCTGCCAGCCCCGCGCCCCTTCCACCGCGGCAAGTCGCTGAAAGGCTGCAGCCAGGTCCGCGTTGTGCTCGGTCGATTTCCAGGCATTGATCAAAGGCCTGGGTTCATCGCCGAAGGTGCCGCCCCGAAAACCCGCCGGCACATCCTTGCCATAGGCCTGTGCAAGGTAGGTGCCCAGGCGCGCAGCACCTGCCAGATATCTGTGACCAAGACCTGCCCGGTAGCAGGCCAGAAGCGCCAGCATGGCGAAGGCCTGATTGCCGGTATCGCTTCCCACCTGATAGCCATCCTCCACCCATTTCTGCTCCCTGCCATCCCACCATCCCGGCAGCTTGACCGGCACATCGCGCAGGGGCCCGGCGACATAGGCATTGCGCAAGCGCCCGTCATGCCAGAAGCGATCATGCGCTTGGGCCAGGAGGATGGCCGCGCCAATGCGCCCGGCCAGACGGGGCTGGCCGCAGCCGATGAGGGCAAGGGCGGCCACCGCATTGTCATAGAGATAGGCCGTGTTCTTGAGCTGGACCTGGGTCGCAGTGGGATAGCTCGCAAGAAACACCGGTCCCGGCTTCTGCCGGGCCATCATGCTGATGAGCGCCGTGCAGGCCCTTGGTGCCCCACCCCAGGCGCCTGCAGGCAGACAGAGCGCGAGCGCCGCAACAAGCCCGAAGGCAAGCTTGCACCAGATCCGTCTGCTTACTGCTGCCGCTTGATCTGCCATCATCATCACCCACACAACTCGACCCAAGCGGCCACGCTTCCCCCAAGGTGTCTAGGCCGCCAAGCCATCGATCAGCGCCTGATAGCGCTGGCGATCCGCCTCCCTAAAGCAGCAGAACACAACGCGCGCAGGCAGATCATGCGCACGCAGCGCCGACACCACCGCCGCAAAGCCAATCTGTGCCGCGTGCGCGGCAGGCCAGCCGTAAATCCCGGTGCCCAGTGAAGGAAAGCCGACCTCGTCAAGCCGATGCGCGCGGGCCTGAGCCAGGGCATTAAGGTAGCAGGCGGCCAACAGCCCGTCATCGGCAGGGCGCGCGGCATAAACGGGCGCTGCGGTATGAATCACATAGCGGGCCAGCAGCCTGAAGCCCGGCGTGATCACCGCAGCGGGCGTGGGACAGCCGCCAATGGCCGCCGTGGCACGGGTGAGCTCGGGCCCAGCCGCCTGTCTGATCGCACCATCCACACCTGCCCCAGGTAGCAGCGCTTCATTGGCAGCGTTGACAATCGCATCGACATCCAAGTGCGAGATGTCGGCGGTGATCGCACGAAGGCGCAGCCTCAGGCGCATCAGCTGGCAAAGGCCCAATCGCGCAGCAGATGATGCGCAATCGCCATCGGCGGCGGCAGGAACAGTCCCTCGCGACGGCTGCCGCTGAGCAGCGCCCGAACCTCCTCCCGTTCCAGCCAGCGCGCTTCGGCCAGCTCGTCGTCACCAAGGCTGATCTCTTCGCTCTGGGCCTCGGCAAGACAGCCGATCATCAGCGACGAAGGAAATGCCCAAGGCTGACTTGCATGATAGCGGACCTTGCCCACAACGATGCCCGCCTCCTCAAAGATCTCGCGACGAACTCCTTCCTCAATGGTCTCACCCGGCTCGAGAAATCCGGCCAGCGCCGAGAACATGCCCGGCGGAAACTGGCGGCCGCGCCCGACCAGACAGCGCTCACCTGCACTGGCAAGCATGATCACAACCGGATCGGTGCGCGGAAAATGATCGGCATTGCACTGCGCACATCGTCTGCGCCAGCCACCATCAACAAGCTTTGTCGGCGCCCCGCAGCGCGCACAAAAACCGTGACCTAGATGCCAGTGGATCATGGCCTTGGCGGCCCCACAGATCGCAAGGTCCTCGGACGGAAGATCGCCGCGCAGCGCCAGCGCACGCAGCTCCACAAATTCGCCAAGTCCGGCCAGAGGCCCCACCTCCTGCGGGTCCTGGGCCGCCGAAATGTCGAGTGCAAAAAGCGGGATCTGCCCGTCGAGACCCAAAAACACCTGTGGTGCCTCCGGCCCGGCCAGAGCCTGCGCCACCTTTGGGGTGACGAACCCCGCCTGCTGTGGCCCCCTCGAGCCTCCCACCACCAGCGGCCGCAACTGCCAGAGCGGCAGGACGCGGGCGCCGGGATGAGCCCATTGCTGGGCCAGAAAGACTGGATCCGAGCGTCTGGCGCTGGCCCGATCAAGGGTGTTTCCAGAAAAGGCAATCATGGGGATAGTCCTGCTGTGACAGTGCAGAGCGTCGCATTCGGCCGCGTCCCATGCTAGTGCCAGCGCCATGATGGCAGTTCTGATCCTCATTTTCTCGGGCCTTACGCTTCTTGCCGCAGGCTTCGTCGTCCTCCCCATCCTGCGGCGCTCGGCCGACAGTTGGGGACGACGGGGACTTCTGGCCGGCAGTGCCGCCCTGCTCATTATCGGCGTTGGCTTCGGCAGCTATCTGCTGCTGGGCTCGCCCAAGCTTGCACTGCGCAGCCTGACCGGGCCCTCAGACCATGATCTGCCGGGTCTCGTCGCCGAGCTGGTGGGACGGGTGCAAAGCCATCCCAAGGATGAGATGGCCTGGGAACTTCTGGGCCGCGGCTATCTCAGCCTCGGCGATGCGGATGAAGCCGCCGGCGCCTTCCGCCATGCTGCGGCTCTTGCCAGTCCCGCACGCGCACCCACCGTGCTGACCTCCTATGCGGAGGCTCTCACCCTCGCCAATTCGGGTATCGTGCCTGACCTCGCGCTGCCGGCGCTGCGCACGGCGCTGCGGCTCGATCCCCAAAATCCGGCAGCCAGCTACTATCTGGGTCTGGCTTACGCCGACCGCCGAGAGACCGCCAAGGCAATCACCATCTGGCAGAAACTGGCGGACGAAACCCCCGCTACCGCCCCTTACAAGTCGATGCTGATCGATCGCATCGCCGCCTTGAAAGCCAGCGAAGTTGCCTCCGGTACCGCCACCGCCCCCAATGTCGGGGCCATGGTGGCCAAACTGGCTGCCTCGCTGAAGACCAGCCCCAACAATCCGGTTGGCTGGAAGCGCCTCATTCGCGCCTATTCGGTCCTCGGTCAGAGTGCCAAGGCCAAGGCCGCACTGGCCTCAGCCCGCATCGCCCTCAAGACCAACCCGACCGCCCTTGCCGCGGTCGAGGCGGAAGCAAAATCACTGGGTGTGGGAAGCTGATCAGGAGCCGGCCATGCGGCCCTGCCAGATCGGCCAGCAGGAGAGGTGGCCAGAGGCCTTGAGCGCGTCGTAAAGCCTGATCTGCGCCGCGGCCGCGTCCGCACCCTGTTCGCTCGTGATGTAATTCTTGCCATCGGCGCACCACACATAGAACTGGTGCCGTCCCGGCGCGTCGTAATCGCTGCGATCGCTCGCCGACATTGTCTCGGCCACCGCGATGCCAGCGATCGCGGCCAAGACCACGGCGACTGTGGCAGCCATCACCCGACGCATCCGTGTTCTCCTATCGCCTGGAAAAGAAAGCTAGTCTTAGAAGCGGCCGCTGTCACCCTGTTTGCGTAAATTTCCGTTAAGGCTGAGCCAGACGCTCACCCGCCAAGGCGTTCTCCGGCAACGCCCGCCGCGGCCAGCATGCGCTCGATGGCCCTCGCCGCAGCCTCGACCGCCGCAAGGTCCCGGCCACGGGCCACCAACTGCACCCCGTAGCCATCTTCGCGGAAATAGGGATAGCTGCCGATGACCACCTCCTTGTGGTCCTCCTGCAAGGCGCGCAGGGCATCGGCGATGCGACCTTCTCCGACGCTGGCGCGGATGGTTACCGCCCGCACCAGGCTGCCCCGGCGCAGCCTCGGCGCCACATCCTCGAGCATAGCGCGAAAGATCATGGGAACCCCGGCCATGACAAAGACATTGGCGAGCTGGAAGCCGGGCGCGACCGAAACCGAATTGCGGATCAGATGCGCCCCTTCGGGAATGCGCGCCATGCGCTGGCGCGCCGGAGTGAACTCGCCGGGCGCATAGCGGGCGCCAAGCTGCGCAAAGGCTTCGGGGTGAACGCTGACCGGGGTCGCGAAGGCCTTGGCCACCGCATCGGTGGTGATGTCGTCATGGGTGGGGCCAATGCCCCCGGAGGTGAAAACATAGTCATAGCAGGCCCGCAGCGCAGTAATGGCGGCCACAATCCCCGCCTCATCGTCGGCGACGATACGTCCTTCGCGCAGATCGATCCCCAAGGCCGCCAGGAACTTGGCAAGATAGGCAAAATTGCTGTCCTGGGTGCGTCCGGAGAGAATTTCGTCTCCGATCACGAGCATCGCCGCGGTGGGAACTGCGCTCTGTTCCGGCTCAGACATTATTTCCAATTTCCATCCTCAAGGCCCAGCGGGCTGCCTCGGGGCCCCCGGGGGGGGGTGTTAAACCCCGCCGATGCCGATTATGTTGTAACCGTTCCAGTTTACGTGCAGCCCTGCAATGCCAAAGGATCCGCATGGCCTCCGAAATCCTTAGCCCTGATGTCTTCGAAGCCGCAAGGCGCTCAGCGCTCGCGGTGACCGTTCATGACGCCGCAAGCTTTGAGGGCATGCGCAAAGCCGGCCGGCTTGCCGCGGAGGTGCTCGATCTTCTGGTTCCCGCGGTGCAGCCTGGCGTAACCACGGCCACACTCGACAAACTCGCCTTTGAATATGTCTGCGATCATGGCGCGCTGCCGGCCTGCCTTGGCTATCGCGGCTATCGTCACACGCTGTGCACCTCCATCAATCATGTCGTCTGCCACGGCATCCCCGGTGACAAGCCCCTGCGCGAGGGCGACATCGTCAACATCGACGTGACCGTGATAAAGGATGGCTGGCATGGTGACACCAGCCGCATGTATCCGGTGGGCGAGGTCAAGCGCAAAGCCATGCGCCTCATCGACGTGACCTATGAAGCCATGATGCGCGGCATCGCCGTGGTTCGCCCTGGCGCCACCACGGGCGATATTGGTCATGTCATCCAGAGCTACGCCGAAGGCGAGGAACATTGCGCGGTGGTTCGCGATTTCTGTGGCCATGGTCTGGGCAAAGTCTTTCACGCCCTGCCCAATATCGTCCATTACGGCAAGCCGGGCTATGGTATCGGACTTAGGCCCGGCATGTTCTTCACCATCGAGCCGATGATCAATCTGGGCAATTACGGCGTCAAAGTGCTGAACGATGGCTGGACCGCAGTGACCCGCGACCGCTCTCTCTCCGCACAGTTCGAGCACAGCGTGGGTGTCACCGAGAACGGGGTCGAAATCTTCACCAAGTCGCCCAAGGGCTTCGACCGTCCGCCCTATTTTTAGGGCCGTCCGTGGTCAGCTTGTGGCACCCCGCCAGAGCAGGCTTTCCCGTCCTGCCATTGAGGGCTAGAACCCCCGCTCCAGGATTTCACCACGGCCAGGAGCGCGGACATGCTTAGCGATTCCAAACTTCTCAATAGGGACGGCTTCATCGCTGGCGCATGGTGCCCCGCCAATAGCGGGGCCCGCTTTTCTGTCACCAATCCTGCTACGGGGCAGGAACTGGCAAAGGTTGCGGATCTGGGGGCTGCAGAAACCACCCGTGCGGTCGAGGCGGCACAACGCGCCTTCGCCTCCTGGCGCGCCCATACCGCCAAGGAGCGGGCCAGTCTCCTGCGCCGCTGGTTCGAACTCATCATGGCCGCACAGGAAGATCTTGCCCGGCTGATGACTGCCGAACAGGGCAAGCCGCTCGCCGAAGCGCGCGGCGAAATCGCCTATGGCGCTGCTTTCATCGAATGGTTCGCCGAAGAGGCCAAGCGTGTCTATGGCGATGTTATTCCCGGACCCAAGCGCGATGGCCGCATTCTTGTCTTCAAGGAACCGATCGGCGTCGTCGGCGCCATCACGCCCTGGAATTTTCCCGTGGCCATGATCACCCGCAAGCTCGCCCCGGCGCTCGCCGCCGGCTGCACCGTGGTGATCAAACCGGCAGAAGATACCCCGCTGAGTGCGCTGGCTCTGGCCGAACTGGCGCAGCGTGCCGGCCTGCCAGCCGGCGTCTTCAACGTCGTGCCATCCAGCCAGCCCGCTGCGGTGGGCAAGGTCCTGACGGGCCATCCCGCCGTGCGCAAATTTTCCTTCACCGGCTCCACCGAGGTCGGCAAGCATCTGATGGCGCAATGCGCCGGTACCGTCAAAAAAGTGAGCCTCGAACTTGGTGGCAATGCGCCCTTCATCGTGTTCGACGACGCCGATCTCGACCAGGCAGTGGCCGGGGCCCTGCTCTCCAAATATCGCAATATGGGCCAGACCTGTGTGTGCGCCAACCGTATCCTGGTGCAGGACGGCATCTATGATGCCTTCATGACCAAGCTGATCGAGCGGGTCCGCACCCTCAAAGTGGGTGACGGCAGCAAGGACGGCATCACCCAGGGCCCGCTCATCAACAAAGAGGCACTCGCCAAGGTTGAACGGCTGATCGCGGATGCCACACAGAAAGGTGCCACAATCGAGCTTGGCGGCCATCGCCATGCGCTTGGCGGCACCTTCTTTGAACCCACCGTGATCAGCGGGGCCACAGCGCAAATGGAGCTTTACCGCGAAGAGATCTTCGGCCCGGTCGCCAGCCTGTTCCGCTTCAAGGATGACGTTGACGCCATCCGCATGGCCAATGATACACAATATGGCCTGGCCGCCTATTTCTATGCGCGTGACATCACGCGCGTCTTCCGCGTCGCCGAGCAGCTCGAATACGGCATCATCGGCGCCAATGAAGGCATCATCTCGACCGAGGTTGCGCCGTTTGGCGGGGTCAAGGAGTCCGGCATTGGCCGCGAAGGCTCCAAATATGGCATCGAGGATTATCTCGAAATCAAATATGTGGCGCTTGGCGGGATCTGACCCCGCCAGCTGAAGTCTGGAGTTCGCAAATGATCCCGCGCTATGCCCGCGCCGAAATGACCTCTGTCTGGTCGCCGGAAGAAAAGTTCCGCATCTGGTTTGAAATCGAAGCCCACGCAGCCGATGCGCAGGCCGATCTCGGCATCATCCCCAAAGAGGCCGCACAGAAGGTCTGGCAGAAGGGCCGCGATGCGGTGTTCGATGTCGAGCGCATCGATGCGATCGAACGCGAGGTCAAACATGATGTCATCGCCTTTCTCACCCATCTGGCGGAAATCGTCGGCCCCGAAGCGCGCTTCGTGCACCAGGGCATGACCTCCTCGGACGTGCTTGACACCTGTCTGTCGGTGCAGCTGACACGCGCCGCCGACATCCTCATCGCCGACACCGACCTTTTGCTCGTGGCCCTCAAAACCCGCGCCTTCGAGTTCAAGCACAGTGCCACCATCGGCCGCAGCCACGGCATTCATGCCGAGCCCACCACCTTTGGCCTCAAGCTCGCAGGCTTTTATGCCGAATTCGTGCGGGCACGGGCGCGGCTGTGCGCGGCACGCGAAGAGATCAGGGTGTGCGCGATTTCCGGCGCAGTGGGCACCTTCGCCAATATCGATCCACGCGTCGAAGCCCATGTCGCAACCCGCATGGGCCTTGCGCTCGAACCTGTCTCCACCCAGGTGATCCCGCGCGACCGCCATGCGGCATTCTTTGCCGCCCTGGGGGTGGTTGCCGCCTCCGTTGAAAGGCTGGCGGTGGAGATCCGTCACCTGCAGCGGACCGAGGTACTGGAAGCGGAGGAATATTTTTCGGAAGGGCAGAAGGGGTCGAGCGCGATGCCGCACAAGCGCAACCCGGTGCTGACCGAAAACCTCACCGGTCTTGCCCGCATGGTGCGGGCCTATGTGACACCGGCGCTCGAGAATGTCGCGCTCTGGCATGAGCGCGACATCTCCCATTCTTCGGTCGAACGCTATATCGGCCCCGATGCCACCATCACCCTCGACTTCGCGCTCGTGCGCGCCGCCGGTGTCATCGAAAAGCTGCGGGTCTATCCCGAACGCATGCAGCAGAATCTCGAACAGACGCGCGGCCTGGTTCATTCCCAGCGGGTACTGCTTGCCCTCACCCAGGCCGGGGTCAGCCGCGAAGCAGCCTATCGCCTGGTCCAGCGCAATGCCATGCGCGCCTGGAACGGCGAGGGCTCACTGCTTGATCTGCTTCTCGGCGACAAAGAGGTCACCGCAGCCTTGCCGCCCGCCGCACTCAGGGAACTGTTCGATCTCGACTATCACTTCAAGCATGTCGACACCATCTTTGCCCGGGTGTTCGCTCAATAGTCCTCCTCAAAGCGGAGCCACCACGCTACTTGTCGCGCCCCACCACCGGCAGTGAGGACGACAGCCCGCCATCGACCGGCAGCGCCTGGCCATTGACGTAGGAGGCCTCGTCACTGGCCAGAAACAGCGCCGCTGCCGCGATCTCCTCGGGATGTCCGTAGCGGCGCAGGGGGTTGAGCTGACCGATCTTGGCTTCGGTGCCCCGCGCCCGGGCGCGCTCGAAAATAGGCTGCGTCATGCCGGTCTCGATGATGCCGGGGCAGATGGCATTGACGCGCACCCCGGTACCATAAAGAAAATTGGCCGCAGTGGTGACGAGATTGATCACGCCGGCCTTGCTCGCGCTATAGGGGCCCGGGCCCGCACCGGAGCGCAAACCCGCCACCGATGCGGTGCAGACGATGGCACCCTTTCGCGCCGGGACCATCACCCGGGCAGCATGCTTGATCGCCAGAAACACGCCGATGAGATTGACCTCGAGGATCTGCATCCAGTCTGCGGCCGTGGCCTCGAAGAAACTGGGACCGAGGCCGCCAGAAATGCCGGCATTGGCATAGACCGCGTCGAGGCGGCCGAACTCGCGCATCGCCAGATCCACCGCGCCGGCAACATCGCTCTCCTTTGCCGCATCGGCCTTGAGCACAATGGCGGTGCCGCCGGCCTCACGAATGGCCCGGCCGGTGTCCTCAACACCCTCAGCACGGTCAAAGCAGATGACCTTCGCGCCCTCCTCGGCAAAAAGCTTGGCCGCAGCACGGCCGATGCCGCTGCCGGCTCCGGTCACAATGGCGCCGCGCCCCAAAAGACGGTTCATGGGTGTCCTCCAATGCTATGTCCAGGCGATGATGTCACAGATGCGAACGCCGTCACAACGCGTTCACATAGCGCAGTGGCCGGCCGGCCACGAGACTTTCGGCCGCCCGCAAGATCGCGTCGGTGTCGAGACCATAATGCGCATAAAGCTGGTCGATGCGCCCAGACTGACCAAAATGCTCAACACCGAGCGAGGCTACGCGGTGCCCCAGAACCCCACCGAGCCAGGACAGGCTCGCCGGATGTCCGTCGATGACGCTGACAATGCCGGCGGACCCGGAAAGTTGGGCAAGAAGCCGTTCGATGTGGGCTCGCGCCTCTTTGCGGCCGCGCCGGCGTGCCCGCTGTGCCGCCTGCCAGCCCGCATTGAGGCGATCGACGCTGGTGATCGCGAGCACGGCAACATCGCGCCGGTCCTCGGCCAGATAACCTGCCGCAGCGATCGCTTCGGGCGCCACCACCCCCTGATAGGCAATGCAGATCTCGCAATTGGGCCCCGGCGGACGCAGCCAGTAACCGCCATCGATGACCGCCGTTTCAATTCCAGCCAAGGGACGAAGTGGTTGGGTCAAAGGACGGGTGGAAAGGCGCAGATAGACCGAACCGCCGGTTTCATCGCGCAGCCAGCTGCTTTCATCGGCCTCACCGTCTCGCTGCAGATAATCAAACGACCACTTCAGGATCTCGGCCAGTTCATCGACAAAGGCCGGCTCGAAACTGGCCAGACCGTCCTGCGCCAGGCCGATCAGAGGCGTTGCGATCGACTGATGGGCCCCACCTTCTGGCGCCAGCGTGATGCCTGAGGGTGTTGCCACGAGGATGAACCGCGCATTCTGGTAGCAGGCATAATTGAGGGCATCGAGACCACGCGCAATGAACGGATCATAGAGCGTCCCGATCGGAATCAGCCGCTCGCCAAACAGGCTGTGCGACAGCCCCAGCGCCGCCAGTGCGATGAAAAGATTGTTCTCGGCGATGCCAAGCTCAAGATGCTGACCTTTGGGCGACATGGTCCAGCGATAGGTCGAGGCGATCTTCTCCTGCTTGAAGCGGTCCTCCGCCGTCGCAGGATCATAAACGCCGCGCCGGTTGACCCAGCCACCAAGATTGGTGGACACGGTGACATCTGGCGAGGTGGTCACGATGCGCTCTACAAAGCTGTTCTGCTGGCGCGCCAGATCGAAGAGAATGCGCCCGAAGCCTTCCTGCGTCGACATCTCCGCGGCCTTGGGCAGTTCAAGGCTGGATGGCACTTCGAGGCGCGGCGCTGAGAACCGTCGGCGGCCCTCCGCCACGAAGGGAACCGCTTTCAGGAACTGCGCATACTGCTCCTGCGCGCGCGGCAGACCTTCGAACAGATCCCACTCGTGCGCGGGACGGATCTGCATCTTTTGGCGCAGGATTTCCATCTGCGCCGGGGTCATCAGCCCGGCATGGTTGTCTTTGTGTCCTGCCAAAGGCGTGCCATAGCCCTTGATGGTGTAGGCAATGAAGCAGACGGGCCCGTCATCCTCGATCGCCTCGAAAGTGTCCAGCAGAAGGTCGAGATCATGGCCACCCAGATTGCACATCAGCTCGCAGAGAGCCTCATCGTCAAGGCTCTCTATCATACGTCCCGCCGGCGAATTGCGACCAAGGTCCGCGTAAAGACGGACGCGGAAAGCGGCCCCACCCTGGAACGACAGCGCCGCATAAAGATCATTGGGAGCATTATCGATCCAGCGCTTCAGGTCTTCGCCGCCCGGCGCCTGAAATGCCGCCTCCATCTTGCGCCCATATTTGAGCGTCACCACCTTCCAGCCCAGGGCGCGGAACATCGCCGAGAATTTCTGCTCGAGACCTTCACGAATGACGCCATCCAGGCTCTGACGGTTGTAGTCGATAATCCACCAGGTGTTGCGCAAGCCATGTTTGGCGCCTTCAATGAGGCATTCATAGATGTTGCCTTCATCGAGTTCGGCATCACCGACCAGGGCGATCATGCGTCCGCCACGCGCCGGATCGCGCAGGTTCCTTGCCATCAGATAGTCCTGGACCAGACTGGCAAAGGCGGTCATGGCAACGCCCAGTCCGACCGACCCGGTGGAAATA
>JAKAVI010000440.1 GCA_021817355.1 Pseudomonadota bacterium
GCTGCTGTCTAAACCGCAGGCCGTGAATTTTCTGCGGAAAGATGGGAAAGCAAGGAGCCACTGAACGCCAGATTGTTCCTCGTCTTGGCCAAAACCACACATTCAGCCATTGTCAGCCATTGTCAGCCATTGTCAGTCATTATAGACCGCGGCGCACGATCGGTTAAAATTGTTGGTATCGCAGCAGTCGCCAACGATGACCGCGTTGAAGCGATGTACAGAGGTGTTTGCAGGTGAATATTGTATGCAGAAGCCGCGCGCGGGACCGGCAAGGAAAGTCTGCGTACAACCCACATGCTCAGGTCGTCCGCCGCTTTCTCAGGGTTCGTGCACTTGTACTCCCAAAGGGTGACATGGCAATCGATCTTGGGTCGATCGCTTTACGAATGATCGCTGCGGCGCGAGGAATGTCGCGTCGCGGGTGAACGCGACGCTGCCCGGGCCCTGTACGCAATGACCAGGCCAAAGCGTCTGGGCTCGATAAGGCGTCATGACGGCTCTTCCTGATATCCGTTCTGTTGCTGGTCAAGGTCGGCGGCAAGGGTGTGCAAGGCGTTGGCAACGATAACGGGATAGACGGTGTCAGCCCGAAGTTCGCGCAGCGCGGCAGGCAGCCGGTGTATTTCCTCGGCAGCGTGGGCGCGTGCGCTCTCCAGTGTTGGATGAGGTTCAAGCCGTGTGCCATTTCGCATCACGCAGGTAAGGAGCGGTACGCCTTCCGCCTGCGCAGTGTCCAGGGACAAGGTATCATCCGTCATCTGGCCATCGGACGCATAACGGCGCCAAACCTGCTTCCGCCCTGGCAAGGTTTGTTTGCCCGAGGCGCGCTTGCGGCGCGGCAGACCTGCATATTCCTGAAGCTTATAGGCGCAATCGAGCGCCGGAGCATCCGATGAGGTAGAAAGGCTGGTTCCGATACCAAAGCCGCTGATCGGAGCTTCGGCCTGCGCGGCAGCCATGAGTAGTGTTTCGTCAAGGCCGCCGCTGGCGAAGATTGCAACTTTTGCAAGCTTTCCCGCGTCGAGAATTCTGCGGACGCTTTTGGACGTGGCAATGATGTCCCCGCTGTCGATGCGCACGCCATGTATCTGAATACCTTGCGCGCTCAGCCGGGGTGCCAGATGGACGACCTTTTGGGCAGCCTTCTGGCTGTCGTAGGTGTCAATAAGGAGGATCACGTTCTTGGGGTGGGACTGGGCGAAGGCGGCAAAGGCTTCTTCTTCATCATCGAACGCCTGAACGAAAGAGTGGGCCATGGTTCCGTAGGTGGGAACGCCATAGATTTTCTGGGCGGCGAGCGTCGCAGTCCCCGCGAAGCCGACAAGATAGCTTGCCCGGGCAGCCAAAAGTCCTGCCTCGGCGCCGTGCGCGCGGCGAAGGCCATAGTCCAGCAGGCTCTTGCCGGGCGCTGCGAGGACCATGCGGGCGGCCTTGGAGGCAATTAGCGATTGAAAATGAAGTATATTGACGATCCGCGTTTCGATGAGCTGCGCTTCCATCAGTGGTGCGGTGATCCGAAGGATAGGTTCCTGGGCAAAGAACGCTGTTCCCTCCGCCATGGCGTGGACATCCCCGGTAAAGCGGAATGCTGCCAGATATTTGAGAAGGTCTTTGCTGAAATCGCCCCTTTCGGCGAGCCACTCGAGCTCGCCCGGAGAAAAGCGCAGAACCTGAAGATATTCCAGAACCTGCTCCAGTCCCGCAGCGATGAGAAAGCCACGCTGCGGCGGCAGTTCGCGCACGAAGAATTCAAACACGGCGGTCTTGTTCATGTCGTGCTCCAGATAGGTCTGGAGCATGTTCAACTGATAAAAATCCGTCAGCAGCGGGGTGGTACGAAGGTCCATGGTGAAATCCAGCAGCGCGTCGCAGCATGCTTTATTTTCCTGCAGACATGTTGCTGATGTGAATCAAGGCAGGGAGGATGGGCTCGCACCAGGCTTGCGCTGGCTTGGGGATGCGCAAGTATGGCTGGGCTCGCTTTTGCCGGTAACGTCGTGCTGGGGCAGCTGGTAGACGCGCGCCTTGGGGCGGAGCCAAGGGCAGAACAATGCTGAGGTGATGGTACTCTCTCCTACATGTGGCGCAGAGGGTGCTTGCCGTCTTCAAAATCGTGCTCGTCCAGTTGAGCAAGCTTGATCCCAGGTCCGCGGGTACCGGCCTCAGCTGTGGTGCAGGTGTCCGCAAGCGCAGATAAGGGCAGATGTTCGCTCTTGAAGCCGTGACTAGGGGGCCTGCCTGGTGAGAAGAGGCTGCCTTGTGCAGGCGAGGCAGGCGACATTGCCTCTGTGCCCAAGGAGCATCAAGGGCTCCTGGAAAGCTTGAAACTAGGATCAAGGAAGGTCGTGATAAGGGCCCGCGAGCTTCGCCCACAGGTCCGACGCATGGATAGCGGCGATGGAGTGCGCGGTCACACCCAGGAGGGCCAGAGGCCACGGTCAATCGATTGGCGGGTCTTTGGTGGTGGTGAGCGCGCGGCCCGGCGGGAAAGCCCCCGGGCCGCGGATCACAGCGGAACTCTTGCTGACCCTCTATTCGGCGGCCACCACGGTGCTTTCGGTCTGGCGGGCGCGATTGATCACACGGGCGATTTCAGCGCGGCGTGCATCATATTGGCGGGCGATATGATCGTCTTCGTCCTGCAGAGCTTGCACGTCGGCATCGGCATAACCGATTACGCCCATCTTTTCATAGCCGTTGCGAACTGTTTCCCCCCAAAGGCCGATATCCTTGACAATGGGCACGATGCGGCTGAAGAGCGAATTGCGGAAGCGGTCCATAAAGCCGCTTTCATACATGGCGGTAGCACATTCCTCGATCGGAAGATCGAGGTGACGCCACAGTTCGATGGCATCGAAGCGATCGCGCATGAGATGGGACGCCTCAAGCAGGAACTGCTCACGTTCGTCGCGTTCTTTTTGTGTCAGTGTGGGATAATAGTCCCGGAGGGCGAGGCGGCCGAAGGCGACGTGGCGCGATTCGTCCTGCATCACGTAGGCATTGACCTGTTTGCACAATTCATTGGTAGCCTGGTCGCGAATGGTACCAAACGAAGCCAAAGCCAGGCCTTCGATCACCACTTGCATGCCCAGATAGGTCATGTCCCAGCGTGAATCGCGCAAGGTCTGGTCAATGAGATCGGCCAGCGGCTTGGTCATGGGATATACGGCGTCGAATTTCTTGAGCAGAAGCTTGTAGGCTTCGACATGTCGGGCTTCATCGATGGTCTGGGTTGCCGCGTAGAATTTGGAGTCCGAATCCGGCACCTGGGTCACGATCTTGGCGGCACAGATCAGCGCCCCCTGTTCGCCTTGCATGAACTGTGACAGCTGCCAGGCCTGGAAATGTCGCCGCACTTCGCCCTTTTCGGTTTCATTCATGGACTGAAAGCAGGCCGCGGCGTGAATGGGCAGCGATTCATCGGGCATGCCCTGGGGGTTCAGGGGATCGAGGTCCTGGGCCCAGTCGATGCGGGTCTGCGCATCCCACTGCATCTGCTTGCCCTTCTCGTAGAGACCGATCATTCCGGCCCGGCCCTCGTCATAGGTCCAATCGAAACAGGCCTGAAATTCCTGATCGATGGTCCAATGCGAGCCGTCGGTGGCCAGTACGTAATAATCCTTGAATTTGCGTGTGCTTTGCTCTGCGTTTTGCATTACCGCCTCCCGTTCGCGATCTGACATCGTGGTCAAAATGCGTAGTTATGCTACGCAAAATGAACCACATTGTTTACGCCGTCAAGAGCCCTATGACGGGTGGCACGGGACTAGAGCGTCCGCTGCGCAACTTCTTCAAGTAGAAAGCGGGTGCGCAAGGTGGCGATCAGGGCGTTGACGATCTCGATACCGGCCTGGGCTTTTTCGGCGGCGTCGCCTTGATCGATCCGTCCTTCGAAGCCGGCAAAGAAGCGGGCGACCTCCTCAGTTGCCAGGGGACGCAAGGCGTCCATGTAAAGCCTGATATAGTCGACCGGAAAGGCCGCCGGGTCGTAACCAGCGCGGCGCAGATCACGCCACAATGCGATGATGCGGGCGTCAAGACGGCTCACGACGGCGGTGCCGTCTGCATCGCGAACGCTGATGGCACCTAACTCACCCATGACCGTGACATCCTGCGCGGCTTGTTCGTCTCCGGCAATCAGGCTCTTTAGCTCCACTGGTGGCTCGTCTTCGCCGACACCAAGGCGTGCGGCGAGCAAAGGCGCGAGCTCACTAAAGGGATCGCCTGCGGCGGGAAGAGCAGTGGGGTCGCCCATCAAAATCCGGCGAATGATGTCGAGCGGCAAGAACCTCTCTTCCTTCAGGCGCCGGATGGTGCGCAGGCGTTGGACATGAAGATCACTATAGATGGCAACATTGCGTGCCCGCCGCTGCGGCTCGGGAAGGAGGCCCTCGCGGATGTAAAATCGTATGGTTTCGCGCCCCACGCCTGTGCGCCGTTCCAGCTCGTTCATCTTCATCGCGGTCCCTCCGCCCTATCCCGTTTGCCGGGCCACAGAGAAGGCGCGTTTCTTCCCATGATGGGCAAGCCTGCCATGAGCGCGTCGACGGCAAAAGCCGTCCTGCCCGTAACCGAGATGTTAACCCCAGATAAAGGGAACAGCAGAAGGCGATATGCTGGCACAGACCCTTCCCGTTCCGGGCGTTGCCACAGGTCCTTGCCAGCCTTCCAGCCGCAGTTGCGCGGGTCGCTCAAGGGGGTGCGGGCAAAGCCGTCGCGCCGGGGCGGGATATCGCGATCTGTGCTCTCACGAGCGCGTGATCTGGCAGGATGACAAGGCTGTCCGCTTGGAGTTGCTCTATCAAGAGGCTAGCGTGCGCGCTGACGTTGACTTCGGGGGGTACCGTGAGCTCGATTGTGCGCAGAAGCCTGACCGCGACCGCGGTTGTCCTGGCTGTGACCACAACCATAGGGACCGCTGCGACGCCGACGCCTCAATTTTATAGCGCCATGCGCTGGCGGCTTTTGGGGCCATTCCGCGGCGGTTGGGCGAGCTTTGTAACCGGGGTGCCGCAACAGGCGAACACATTCTACTTCGGTGGCGCGGGAGGCGGAGTGTGGAAAACGGACAATGCCGGCCGCACCTGGACGCCCATCTTCAATCATGAGCCCGCTGCGGCCATCGGGGCGCTGGCAGTGGCGCCGTCAAATCCAAATATTGTTTATGCCGGAACCGGACAGGTAACGCTGCGATACGATACTGGCGCAGGCTATGGGCTGTTCAAGTCAATCGATGGTGGCAAACACTGGCAGTCTGTCGGTCTCAAAAACACCCGTCATATCGGAGCGATCTGGATCGATCCCCATGATCCCAACATCGTCATCGTTGGTGCCCAGGGTCAGTTTTTCTCTCCCAGTGCCGCGCGCGGGGTCTTCCGGTCCACCGATGGCGGGGTCCATTGGACGAGGGTTCTAAAGATCAATGACTGGACAGGGGTGTCCAGCATTGCAAGTGATCCAAAGACGCCCAATGTCCTCTTCGCGGCCGCCTGGCAGGCCCGTCAATACCCCTGGCTCAGCTACTTCACGCCGACCAGTGGTCCTGGCAGTGCGGTCTATAAATCTGTCGATGGCGGCGTTCACTGGACGCGCCTGACGGGAGGAGGCTGGCCCACGGGAAATCTCGGCCGGATTTCCCTTGCAGTGACGCATATCAAGACGGGCACGCGCATCTACGCCACCATTTCCTCGCTCAAGGACGGTGGGTTATGGCGCTCGGATGATGGCGGCAGCCATTGGCAGCGTGTCTATGCCAGCCGGGCGATTTCAAACCAGTATGCGAGCCGGATCACGGTTTCGCCCAGAGATCCTGATGTCGTCTATACCGTTGGCCAGTCCATTCGCCGCTGCGACG
This sequence comes from Pseudomonadota bacterium, assembly GCA_021817355.1. The sequence goes on from JAKAVI010000440.1 coordinate 5,855, forward strand.
AGGGCGGTCGTCATTGCACCATCATCAAGGGTGCGCCCGGCGGAGATGACTACCACGATATCTGGATCAATCCGCTGCATCCCAATCACATCATCACCGGCTCCGATCAGGGCGCCGTCGTCAGTGTGGACCACTGGAAGAGCTGGAGCAGCTGGTACAATCAGCCGACCGCGCAGGTTTATCATCTGGCGGCAGACAACCGCTTCCCGTTCTGGATCTATGCGGGACAGCAGGATTCAGGCACCATCGCCATCGCAAGCCGCAGTGACTATGGTCAGATCAGCTATCGTGACTGGCACCCGGTTGGCGGCGATGAGCGTGATTACGACATTCCCGATCAGACCGACCCGAATATTGTGTTTGCCTCAGGGCTGGGCGGACGTGTCACCAAATGGAATGCCGCGACCGGCCAGGTTGAGGATGTGACGCCATGGCCGGAAGAGGATTATGGCAAGCGCCCCACGACCACGCGGTATCGCTATCTATGGATGACGCCCCTGGTTGGCTCAAAGGTGGGAACACCCTCTCTCTATCTGGGGGCTCAGGTTCTCTTTCGCACTGCTGATCGCGGGGCCCATTGGCAGATCATCAGTCCTGATCTGACCGGCAAGGTGACTGGAGCCAGTCATTGCAACGGTAATGTGACGTTGAAGGAGGCCAAGGTCTGCGGCTATGGCGTGATCTCTGCCATTGAACCTTCACCGCGCCATGCCCGCGAGATTTGGGTGGGTACCGATGATGGGCTGATCCAGCTGACCCGTGATGGTGGTGCGCATTGGACCAATGTCACCCCACCGCAGATTCCGCTGTGGGGCAAGGTGCGCGAGATTTCGGTCTCGGCACTAAAGGACGGCGTTGCCTACGCCACGATCGACACCGACCGTCTCGGTCAGTTCCGGCCCCTCGTCCTGCGTACACGCGACTACGGGCGTCACTGGACAGAAATCGATCATGGTCTGCCGGCCGATCATTTCACCTCGGTAGTGCGCGCCGATCCAGTGCGTGCGGGCCTGCTCTATGCCGGTACCAACACCGGCGTTTATGTCTCGTTCGACGATGGCGATCACTGGCAGCCCTTGCAGCTCAATCTGCCAACTGCTTGGGTCACCGATCTTCTAGTTCATGATGGGGATCTGGTCGCGGGTACTGAGGGGCGGGGTATCTGGGTCCTCGACGATCTGAGCCCGTTACGTCAGATCAGTGCTCATATGGCAAGCAACAAGGTGCATCTGTTTAGTCCGGCGCTGGCCTTTCGGGTGCATAGTGACAACAACAAGGACACCCCCCTGCCGCCGGAGACGCCGGCCGGGCAGAACCCGCCATCGGGTGCGCTCATCGACTATTGGCTTCCGGCTCACACCAAGGGGCCGGTCACCCTGCAGATCCGCGATGCCAAAGGTAGGCTCGTGCGCAGCTTTTCCAGCGCCGTCACGCGCACCGATCCACCAGCAAAGCGCTACTTCGCCAAGGGCTGGACCAAACCGCCGCAACAATTGTCGGCTCTTGGGGGCGCCTATCGCTTTGTCTGGAATCTGCGTTACCCACGCCCCAAGGCCGTCACCTACCACTACTCGATTGCAGCCGTCTGGGGCAGAGGAACGCCCATCGATCCGCAAGGGGCGTTCGTTCTTCCGGGAACCTACCAGGTCACCTTGACCGCCGATGGCGTCAAGCAAACCGTGCCGCTGACGGTCCGGGAAGATCCGCGGGTGGGCATTTCCGAGGCCGCGCTCAAGGCTGAGCTTGCGCTGTCCCGGACAATCGCCACGGCCTCAGCCGAAGCAACCGGAGGGCATACCCAGAAGGAATATCTGCGCCATCGGCTCGACACGCTTGCTCACAAGAGCCCTGGTCCGGAACTGGTGGCGCTACGTGCGGCGCTTGCCAACACGGGAGAGCCGAGCTTTGCCAATGCCGATTCAAAGCTGATCCGCATTGAGGTTGCACTTGAATCCGCAGATGCAGCCCCGACAGTGGTGCAGCAGCACTTTGTCGAGGATGCGATAGGGGAACTCAAGGCCGCCGAAGGCAATCTTGCGGCGATCATAAAAGGACCACTCGCCCGGCTGAATGTAGTGCGCCAGCACCAGGGCCTTACTCCTGTTATCGTTCCTTCGGCGAGCCAGTTACCGACGGCGACGGCGGTCAGGGAGGGCGCGGATCGGCCTTGAGGTGGTGAAGGCGTCCTGGGGCTTGCGCCAGAGGGCGCCGATGTGCCCCGCAAGGACTGCGGCTGACTTGCCTCGGGCTCAGAGGTCCTGAGGCCAGGACTTTGCTCCGGCAGCAAACGGGACGAAAGGGTCAGACTGTTTCGGCGAACAACTCGGGACGCCGCAGCAGCAGTGCCTGCAGCAGGGCCAGGGTTTTCAGGTCGTCGATCAGCCCGGCCATCATCGTTTTCTTGAGACTGGCAAGCGGCAGTTCCAGAACCGTGATGTTCTCGTGTTCGCCTTCGGCACCACCCCCTGCCGTGCGCCGGTCGCATGCCCGGTATTCGGCAAGGAACAGCGAAAAGCGTTCGGTGGTGAAGCCCGGCGAGGTCCACACCTCCGCGACGAGTTCGAGCGTCTCAAGTAGGACGCCAGCTTCCTCCATGGCTTCGCGCCGGGCACAGTTTTGCGCCGTCTCACCCTCGACTTTGCCAGCCACCGCTTCGACCACGCCATCGACACCGGCGCGATAGAACGCAGGGGCCCGGAACTGCTGCACAAGCAGGGCGCATTTGCGCTCTGGATCATAGGCAAGAACGGTGGCCGCATCGCCGTGATCTTCGATCACCCGCTCCAGTCTTGTGCCATCAGCAAGACGCACATGGGCAAGCGACAGCGTCGTCCAACCCGAATAGATGGCTGTACGGGCTTCGATGATAATGCTCATGAGACGCCTTGGGGCTGGCGATAGACAACGCCATTCTTGATCACAAGCTCGATACGCCTCAGAGCGCCGATGTCGGTGGTGGGATCACCTCGGACCGCCACCAGATCGGCGCTGAGCCCGGGCTCCAGCCGCCCCAGGCTGTCGTCGCAGCGAAGAATGCGGGCGTTGATCGCAGTGGCGCTCATCAAAGCCTGATGCGGGCTCATTCCAAGGCGGACCATCCATTCCAGCTCGCGATAATTGGTACCATGGGCAAAGACCCCGACGTCACTGCCGCAGCCGATGGTGACGCCTTCTTCGATCGCCATGCCAAAGGTGATGGCGAGCTGGCGCATGGCCGCACTTTGCGGATCGTCCTGGTCATGTCCGTGACGATAGCTCGCAATCGCGTCCCGCGCCGTGAGAGTGGGAAGAAGGGCACAGCCCTTGCGCGCCATCAGCGCGAAGGTTTCACGGCGGTCCTCATAGCCATGCTCGATGGTGTCACAACCGGCCTCAACTGCGCGGCGCATGGCTTCGTCACTCGCAGCATGTACGGCAACCGGTCGGCCGAGGTCGTGGGCGCAGGCAATGGCGGCTTTCAGTTCATCACTTCCGAACGTAGGTCGGGTTTCACCGTCGGGACCGACGCGATAGTCGCCATAGAGCTTGATCCAGTCCGCCCCATGTGCGGCCTGATGGCGGACCGCCCGGACGATCTCGTCACAGCCGCTGACTTCTTCCGCGCCCTGCGGCACACAGCAATCAGGCCGGAAGAGGCTGCGCGCAGGGCCATAGCAGCCGCTTGCAACGATCGCACGGCTTGCGACCTTGAGGCGCGGGCCCGGGACAAGATCCTCTGCAATCGCTCTTTTGAGGGCAACGTCGGCATATCCAGCGCCTTCGGTGCCCAGATCGCGCAGCGTCGTGAAGCCGGCAAGAAGAGTTGCTTGGGCATGGCGAACCGCACGGATCGCACGATAGGCCTCCGCCTCCTTGAGTACCTGATCGTTCCAGCTGGTTTGATTGTAGGGATAAAGGAAAAGATGGGCGTGTGCATCGATGAGACCCGGCAGGAGGGTGGCCTCGGGCAGATCGATGACGTCACAGTGTCCCGGGGGCGGGGAACAGGCACCGATCGCGCGGATGCGATCGCCTTCGATGAGCAGCGCCATTGCACGTCGTGCCGGCCCGTTGTCGCCGCACCACATCTGTCCCGGACGGATGAGCATCGGGGTGGCGACAGCACGCATGTAGCGTCTCGTGTTTCTTATTGCAGGACTGCTTGCCATGCACGCCGCAGGAGGTGGGGCGTGCATGGCAGGCGCAGGATTGGCCGCAGCTTATGCGGCCTCATAGCCCAGGATGGCCTTGACCTCGAGGAATTCATGGAAGCCGAATTCCCCCCATTCACGGCCGGTTCCGGATTGCTTGTAACCGCCGAACGGAGCGTTCAGGTCGACGCCGGCACCATTGATATGAACATTGCCGGCTCGAATCTGTGCCGCGACGCGCTGTGCATGGGCGATGTCACCGGACTGCACATAGCTCGACAGGCCATAGGCGGTATCATTGGCGATGCGCAGCGCGTCTTCCTCGCTGTCATAGGGCAGGATGCACAGCACCGGACCAAAGATCTCTTCACGGGCGATGGTCATGTCGTTGGTGACGTTGGCAAACACCGTCGGACGCACATAATAGCCACGGTTCAGTCCTTCAGGCCGGCCCGGGCCGCCACAGACCAGCGTTGCACCTTCGGCGATGCCCTTCTGGATGAGGCCCTGGATCTTGTTGTACTGCACCTCGCTGACTACCGGACCGAGCTGGGTACCTTCCGCAAAGGGATCGCCAACCTTGACTTTTTCAGCCGTGGCCTTGGCGATGGCCGCAGCTTCGTCGTGCCTGTTGCGCGGAACGAGCATGCGGCTGGGCGCATTGCAGCTTTGGCCGGAGTTGGTGAACATGCTGATGACGCCGCCGGAGACTGCCTTGGTCAGATCGGCGTCGGGCAGGACGATGTTGGGCGATTTTCCACCCAGTTCCTGGGCCACGCGCTTGACTGTATCGGCGGCAGCCTTGGCCACGGCAATACCGGCGCGGGTGGAACCGGTGAAGCTCATCATGTCGATGCCCGGGTGACGGGACATCGCCTCACCCACGCTCGGGCCATCGCCATTGACGAGATTGAAGACGCCGGCCGGAACCCCGGCTTCATGCATCACCTCGGCCATGAGCATGCCGTTGAGGGGCGCAATTTCCGAAGGCTTCAGCACCATGGTGCAGCCTGCCGCCAGGGCGGGGGCGACCTTGCAGGCGATCTGATTGATCGGCCAGTTCCACGGCGTGATCATGCCCACCACGCCCACCGGTTCGTAGGCAATTGCGGTCGATCCCTTGACCGTGACGAACGCGAATTCGTTCAGCACCTTCATGGCCTGCGTAAAGTGCGCTACGCCCATGGCTGCCTGTGCGGCCTTGGACAGGCCCAAGGGGGCACCCATTTCGCGGCTGATGGTTTCTACGAACTCGCCATAGCGCTTCTGATAGATTTCGACGATTTTCTGCATCAGCGCCAGACGCTCGGCCTTGCT
>JAKAVI010000147.1 GCA_021817355.1 Pseudomonadota bacterium
CTTTAGGTTGTCTGCAGTTTCCTCCGGGTTGAAAATGATCGAGGTGTAGAAAAATGCAAAAAATATGATCATCAACCCATAAAGTAGCAGATACAGGGGTGTTCCATTGCTGATATAGGCGAGAACCGTCTGAAGCCAGCCAGGTACGCTGGAAGAATCGAAATTAGCCACCGTCGCCGGCATCAACAGAATTGATGACGCAAAGATGGGGGGGATCACGCCAGATACGTTGAGCTTAAGAGGAAGATGTGAGCTCTCCCCACCGAACATGCGGTTTCCAACCTGCCGCTTGGGATATTGAACGAGAAGGCGGCGCTGCGCTCTTTCCATGTACACAATTACCCCAATCAGCAAGACAACAAGAATGATGCCGCCGATCAGTACCGCTGCCGGAATGGCCCCAGTACGCCCCAACTCCAAGACTGCTCCAATCATCTGCGGAAACCGCGCGACAATACCCGCAAATATAATAAGTGAAATGCCATTACCAACACCGCGCTGAGTGATCTGCTCGCCAAGCCACATCAGCAGAACGGTCCCACCGGTCAGGGTAATGATTGACGTGATGCGAAAGAACCAGCCTGGGTCTATGACCACGTTCCCCCAATGCTCCAAACCAATCGCAATACCGTAGGCCTGCAAAGCCGCGAGTCCGACAGTTCCATATCGGGTATACTGATTGATCGTCTTCTGACCAGCGGCACCCTCTTTCTTGAGCTTGTCCAACTCCGGAAAAACCGTGGTCATCAGCTGTATGATGATGGACGCTGAAATATACGGCATAATCCCCAACGCAAAGATCGCCATACGCCCAATGGCACCACCAGCCAGAACGTTAAATATATCAAGCAATCCGCCCTGCTGCTGGTTGAGCTGCTGGGCAAGTGCGGTTGGGTCAATGCCAGGCATAGGAATGTAGGTTCCCAGCCGACACACGATCAGTGCGCCGAGGGTAAAAAAGATCCGCTGGCGTAGTTCCGTCGCCTTCGCCAAGGTCTTGAAGTTAAAATTGGCCGCCAATTGTTCGGCTGCTGAGGCCATCACCTACTCCTCGAGCGAGCAGCTTTCCCCGTCGGACACGCCCTAGGTGAGGCTGCGCGTATAACTACCCTAATCTGACAGCGTCAGAGCAGGTGAAAAGCTTTATAGGCCTTCCTGCCATAACTTGTCGAAGGGCAGGAGGGCCGCCGAAAAATCTAGACCGGAGTCGCAGCGCGGGCCCGCTTTTCGACACTGGCTGCACGACGCTGCTGGCGTTTTCCAGGTTCACCATTTTTATTGGTGTATATCGCCTTTTTATACGTTGCTGTGAATGTTCCACCGGCAGATTTCACAGCTTCGGCGGCGCGCTTTGAACTGCCTCCAAGCTCAATGTCGAGCTTGCTAGTCAACTCACCCTTGGCCAAGAGACGAACTCCATCACGAGCCTTGGAGACAAGGCCCGCTTTACGCAGTACCTCTTCAGTGACCTTTACGCCGGCATCGATCTTGCCTTCATTGACAGCCTTCTGCAGCCGACCAAGATTAATTTCGGCAAACTCAAGCGCAAAAATATTTTTAAATCCACGCTTGGGAAGGCGCATATAGAGCGGCATCTGGCCGCCTTCGAAGCCATGAACCGAATTGCCTGTGCGCGCCTTCGCACCTTTGACACCACGGCCACTGGTCTTTCCGAGGCCCGACCCCGTTCCACGGCCAACGCGGGTTTTGCGCGCCTTGGCACCGGGATTATTGTGGATTTCATTCAGTTTCATGTGAACCTCGTCGCGACGGCACGAACAACGCGCCATGACGCCTTCTATACGCCTGGTTATTCTTCGATGACTTCTACCAGATGATGAACAGCATGGATCATGCCGCGTACAGCAGGAGTATCCTCAAGCGTACGTGTACGGCGAATCTTACCCAATCCAAGACCACGCAACGTGGCTTCCTGCTCCTTCGGGCGCCGCGCCGTAGAGCGAACCTGGCGCACGGTGACGGTTTTCTTGGTAGTGACCATATTCAGCTCCCGGCCCCTGTTTCAGCAGGAGGCTGTTCATTCCTGTTACCATCGCGGCGCGAAATGATTTCCGCAACGCTACGACCACGCCGCTGGGCAACCAGACGAGGGCTCTGCTGCCGCGTAAGAGCATCAAACGTGGCCCGAACCATATTGTACGGATTCGACGTTCCGGTTGACTTCGAAACCACATCACCAACCCCGAGTGCCTCAAAGACCGCACGCATAGGCCCGCCCGCGATTATTCCGGTTCCGGCGGGAGCCGGCCGAACAATGACCTTGCCTGCCCCATGATGACCACGCGTGTCGTGATGCAGCGTGCGACCATCCTTGAGCGGAACCCTAATTAGCGCCCGCTTGGCCGCGTCTGTAGCCTTGCGAATAGCTTCTGGCACTTCGCGGGCCTTGCCATGTCCAAAACCGACCCGACCTCGTTGATCGCCAACGACGACTAACGCAGCAAAGCCAAAGCGGCGGCCGCCCTTTACGACTTTGGCCACGCGGTTGATATGGACGAGCTTGTCAACGAACTCATTATCGCGCTCTTCGCGATCTCCGCGATCACGCCGCCGTCCGCGACCCTGTTCTTCATCACGCGCCATAAAAGGTGCCCTTCCTTAAAACTCTAGACCGCCCTCGCGGGCCGCCTCAGCGAGCGCCTTAACACGCCCGTGATAGATATAACCGCCACGATCAAAAACAACCTGGGACAGGCCCTTATCCTTGGCGCGCTCGGCGACCTTCCTTCCTACTTCAGCTGCTGCCGCAATGTTGTAGGTTTTAGACAGGGTACTGCCTTTTTCGTGCGTTGAAGCCGTCACCAGGGTGGCACCATTCGCATCGTCGATGATCTGCGCATAAATATGCTTTCCCGAGCGGTAAACGGACAGCCGCGGACGGCCATTCGCCGACTGCGAAATTTTATAACGGGCTCGTACCTTGCGCCTATCAAAAAGGTTCTTGGTCATGGCTATTTCTTCTTGCCTTCCTTGCGCAGGATAGTTTCGCTAGCATATTTGACGCCCTTGCCTTTGTATGGCTCAGGTTCACGCCACGCGCGAATTTCCGCGGCAACTTGGCCCACCAGCTGTTTATCTATCCCCGAAATCGTTATTGAGGTCGGTTTTTCTGCGACGATGTTAATGCCTGAGGGAATTGGATAAACTACGTCGTGGCTAAAACCCAACTGTAGGTTCAAGTTCCTGCCCTGAACCGCCGCACGATAGCCAACCCCATTGATGTCCAGCCGCTCGGTAAAGCCTTCAGTCACGCCGATGACGAGGTTATTTACCAAAGTACGTGACAAACCCCACATGGCACGCGCGCGCTCGTGGTCCGGCCGAGGACTAATCACAACGCCTGATTCCGCAAGCTCTACCTGGACATCGTCAACGAGTGTAACCTTGAGTTCGCCTTTTGGGCCCTTCACCTTGACCGTTTGGCCATCAACCGAAGCGGTAACCCCTTTGGGCAGTTGAACGGGCTTCTTGCCGATACGTGACATAGTCTTCTTCCTTCCGCTCGGCTTAGAATACGTGGCAGAGTACTTCGCCGCCGACATGCTCCTCGCGAGCATGTGCATCAGTCATAACCCCTTTGGGCGTAGACACAATCGAGACCCCAAGGCCTTGCCGATAGGGCAAGAGATCGCGAACCGATATGTATACGCGCCGGCCCGGCTTGGAGACACGGCGCAACTCCCGGATGACCGGGCGCCCCTCATGATATTTGAGCTCGATCTCAAGCTCCCGGTGCCCATCCCTTTCAATTTCAGCGTATCCGCGGATATACCCTTCGGCTTGAAGCACATCGAGCACGCGCGTGCGCAAATGGGAGTTAGGTGAGCTGACCTTGGTCATGCCCCGCAGCTGGCCATTACGAATGCGGCTGAGCAGATCGCTGATCGGATCGGTGATCGCCATATCTTTTAAACCCTTCCTTACCAGCTCGCCTTGGTCATGCCGGGGACCTGGCCGAAATTAGCAAGTTCACGCAGCGCGATACGCGACAGCCTGAGTTTGCGATAGTACGCCTTAGGGCGCCCGGAAAGCTCGCAACGATGATGAATGCGTGTCTTGGAAGAGTTACGAGGTAACTCGGCCAGCTTGAGCATCGCCTGAAAGCGCTCCTCTGGTGGCACCGACATGTCCTCAGTCGTCTTTTTCAGCGCCGAGCGCTTGGCCGCATAACGCGCGACCATCTTTTCGCGCTTTTGATTGCGGTTGATCTGGCTGGTTTTCGCCATAGTCCGTGCCTTCAGTTCATAAAGGGAAATTGAAAACCTTTGAGGAGCGCCTTTGCTTCCTCATCAGTTTTGGCGGATGTATTGAGGATGATGTCCATGCCCCACACTGTTTCCGTCTTGTCGTAATCGATCTCGACGAAAACGATATGCTCCTTAAGACCCATCGCGTAGTTGCCACGTCCATCGAAGCTTTTGCCATTTAACCCACGAAAGTCGCGAACACGCGGCAGAGCCATGGTCACGAGGCGGTCCAAAAATTCATACATTCTATCCTTGCGCAAAGTGACCTTGGCACCGATCGGAAGTCCGGTACGAATCTTGAAGCCCGCAATGGCCTTCTTTGCGCGAGTTACAACGGCCTTTTGGCCCGCGATGGCAGTCAGATCGTTCACAGCCGACTGCAGCTTTTTCTGGTCTGACGCAGCTTCGCCGGCACCGATATTGAGCACGATCTTTTCGATGCGCGGTACCTGCATCACGTTCTTATAACCGAACTCCTCCATCAGCTGAGGACGAATAACTTCATTATACCGCTTCTTGAAGCGAGGGACATATTGAGGATCCACCGACGCTTCACCCACAGCTACTTTTGTCCCCGCAGCGACTTCCTTGCGCGCCCCGCCATCTTTTTTGGTCGCGCTGGACCTTTTCGTTTTGCTGCCCTGCTCAGACATCGATGACCTCACCGGACTTCTTGGCAAAACGGACCTTGCGCCCGTCGCCTAAAACCTTGAATCCAACCCGCGTTGCTCCACCAGTCTTGGGATCAACATGAGCAATATTGGCAATCTGGATCGGTGATTCCTTGTTGATGATACCGCCGGCTTGCGTCTGCGTTTGACGCTGATGGCGCTTCACCATATTCACACCCGCGACCAGAACACGATCTTCCTTGGGGAACACCTTAATGACTTCCCCTTTTTTTCCCTTGTCCCGGCCGGTAGTGACGACGACACGGTCACCTTTTTTAATCTTAACCGCCATCACAGCACCTCCGGCGCCAATGAAATGATCTTCATGTGGTTTTTGGAGCGCAACTCGCGCGTTACCGGACCGAAGATGCGGGTGCCGATTGGCTCGCCCTGGTTGTTAACAAGCACGGCCGCATTATTGTCGAAGCGTATTAAACTGCCGTCCGGACGGCGGACGCCGTGAGCTGTCCTAACGATTACGGCCTTCAGCACTTCGCCCTTCTTCACGCGACCACGTGGAATCGCTTCCTTTACGGAGACAACGATCGTATCGCCAACTCCCGCATACTTTCTCTTCGAGCCGCCCAGAACCTTAATGCACATTACGCGCCGGGCTCCGGAATTATCCGCAACATCAAGCTCAGAGGTCATCTGAATCATAATTGTTCTCCCTCAGGCCTCTGGCTCATTCCTGCCCAGCCAAACCGACCACTTCCCAGCTCTTTAGCTTGGAAAGGGGGCGGCACTCTCTTATGCGCACAATGTCACCGACCTTGAATTGGCCGGCTTCATCATGCGCATGATATTTTTTTGAACGACGCACGGTTTTCCCCATGACTGGGTGCGTAAAGCGGCGTTCCACCTTTACCACAACAGTCTTGGCATTCTTGTCGCTAACCACGACGCCTTGGAGCACGCGCTTAGGCATAGTCTTCTATCGTCCCTTTTTCCTTCAGCTCGCCTTGCGACGCTGCTCGTTCAAAATTGTAGTAATGCGTGCAATCTCACGACGCACGACCCGCACGCGTCCGGTATTCTCAAGCTGACCGTTTGCCCGCTGAAAGCGCAGATTGAACTGCTCCTTCTTCAAATTCGTCAGACGGTCACTGAGTTCATCCGCACTCTTGGTGCGGAAATCGTCGGCGGTGTTGTCTTTCTTCGCCATATGTATTCCTCACGCACCGATACGGTGAACAAATTTGGTGGCGATCGAAAGCTTCGCAGCTCCGAGACGCATAGCCTCTTTGGCCGTCTCATGATCTACACCATCGATTTCAAACAGGATGCGTCCGGGCTTAATCTTTGCCACCCAATATTCGGGGGCACCCTTGCCTGAGCCCATGCGCACCTCGGCGGGCTTTTTCGATACTGGCACATCTGGAAATACACGGATCCAAACACGTCCAGCGCGCTTCATATGACGCGTAATGGCGCGACGGGCAGCCTCTATTTCGCGCGCGGTTATGCGTTCTGGCTCAACCGCCTTTAGGCCAAAGGCGCCAAAATTGAGCGCGGTACCACCCTTAGCCGCACCATGGATGCGACCCTTGAATTGCTTGCGGAATTTTGTTCGTTTTGGTTGCAGCATGACAGATCTCTATCGCGTTAGGCAGCCGGCTGGGGCTGTTCACGACGGCGCTCGCCACCGGGTGCACGCCCTGCCTCACCCGATTGTTCCGACTGACGCTTTTCCGTGGCCATTGGATCGTGTTCAAGAATTTCACCCTTGAAGATCCACACTTTCACGCCGCAAGTGCCATAGGTTGTTTTGGCCGTAGCAACTCCATAGTCTATGTCAGCACGCAGCGTATGCAGCGGCACTCGTCCTTCGCGGTACCATTCGACTCGGGCAATTTCCGCTCCGCCGAGTCGTCCGCCACAATTAATACGAATACCTTGCGCCCCCAGCCGCATCGCGGATTGCACCGCACGCTTCATCACGCGGCGAAAGGCAACGCGACGCTCCAGCTGCTGCGCAATATTTTCCGCAACAAGCTTCGCATCAATCTCAGGCTTTCGGATCTCAACAATGTTGAGATGAACTTCGTCGGCCGTGAATTGCTGCACTTCGCTTTTCAGCTTCTCGATATCGGCCCCTTTGCGACCGATCACAACACCGGGGCGAGCGGAATGAATGGTAATACGACACTTCTTGTGTGGCCGCTCGATCACGATGCGAGAGACGCCGGCCGCTTTTAACCGCTCCGCTAGATGGTTGCGGATCTTGATATCCTGTTGAAGAAGTTTGCCATAGTCCTTCTTATTCGCGTACCAGCGCGAGTCCCAAGTGCGGTTGATACCGAGGCGAAGCCCCGTGGGATTGACTTTCTGACCCATCAGGCTTCTCCCTGCACACTAGCGGTTTCAGCGACAGCTTCATGCGCCGTCGGTTTAGATTGCGACTGCGTCCGTCCACGTGTCTTCTTCGACGCGGACTTCTTCTCCGTGGCCTGCTTTTCTTCCACGACTACTGTGATTTGCGCGAAGGGTTTCTCAACACGTGCGCCGCGTCCGCGAGCGCGGGCGTGAAAGCGCTTCATGATCAGATTTTTGCCTACCGACGCTTCACTCACGACCAGATCATCAACATCAAGATCGTGGTTGTTCTCTGCATTGGCTATCGCCGATTGCAAAACCTTTTTGACCACCTTTGCGACGCGCTTCGGCGAAAACGTCAACTCGTTCAGCGCACTTTCCGCAGATTTGCCGCGAATAGACTGGGCCACGAGATTAAGCTTGCGCGGTGAGGTCCGAATATTACGACCAACAGCCTTAGCCTGGGTTTCGGCCAGAACGCGTGGGCGAGATGCCTTACCCATTATCAGCCCCTCTTTGCTTTCTTGTCTGCCGAATGGCCATAGAAGGTACGCGTCGGAGAAAACTCTCCGAGCTTGTGCCCAACCATGTCTTCCGTCACCAGAACGGGAATGTGCTTTTTTCCGTTGTACACGCCAAAGGTTAGCCCTACGAACTGTGGTAGTATGGTTGAGCGCCGCGACCAGGTTTTGATCACTTCCTTGCGCCCCGAGCTACGCGTGGCTTCAGCCTTCCTAAGAAGGAAGCCATCCACAAATGGGCCTTTCCAAACCGAACGAGCCATAACCTCTTACCCTTGCGTCTTTTTGGCGTGCCGCGAACGCACGATGAATTTCTGCGTCTTCTTATTCGAACGTGTCCGCGCGCCCTTGGTCGACTTGCCCCATGGTGTAACGGGATGGCGACCACCTTTGGTACGCCCTTCACCACCACCATGCGGATGGTCGATCGGGTTCATCGCTGTCCCACGAACGTGAGGACGACGCCCCTTCCACACATTGCGCCCCGCCTTGCCGATGACCTCGTTCATGTGGTCCGGGTTGGAGACAGCTCCCACCGTAGCCATGCACGCTAGCAGCACCCTTCGTACTTCACCTGAATTCAGACGCAACGTGGCGTACCCGGAGTCACGTCCGAGATACTGCGCATACGTCCCTGCAGATCGTGCAATCTGACCACCCTTGCCGGGCTTCATTTCGATATTATGTACGATCGTACCAACCGGCATGGCACCCAAAGGCATGGCGTTACCAGGTTTAACGTCCACGCGTTCGCCGGAAATTACCGTATCACCTACCGCGAGGCGCTGAGGAGCCAGAATATAGGCAAGCTCTCCATCCTTATATTTGATGAGGGCTATATAGGGCGTACGATTGGGATCATACTCAATACGCTCAACCCGTGCCGGCACGTCGAACTTACGACGCTTGAAATCCACTATCCGATAACGCTGCTTATGGCCACCGCCCTGCCAGCGCACAGTCACACGACCAGTGTTGTTGCGGCCGCCATTACGGGTCTGCCCTTCGGTCAGGGACTTCACAGGCCCGCCCTTATACAGGTGCGTGCGATTGACCAGCACGAGCTGCCGCTGACCAGGCGTAGTAGGTTTGTACTTTTTCAGCGCCATCTCAGAGCCCCGTCGTAATATCGATCTGTTGCCCCTCCAGGAGGGTCACGATCGCTTTTTTGTAATCGCTGCGCCGATAAGGCCGACCCCGCGCCATCTTGGCTTTACCCTTGATGCGCTGAGTGTTTACTGCCTTGACCTTAACTTTGAACAACGCCTCTACCGCCTTGGCGATTGCAGGCTTGGTCGCATCAAGAGTTACGCGAAATATCACCTGATTCACTTCGGTCAGCTTGGTCGCCTTTTCCGTAATTACAGGCGACAGGATGACGTCATATTCACTGCTCATGCCAGACGCTCCTCAATCGCTTTCACCGCCGCCCTGGTGAGAACCAGCTTTTCGCTCCGGAGAATGTCGTAAACATTCAATCCTTCCGCAGGAAGCAGCGACACGTGATTCAGATTGCGAGCCGACATGGCAAAGTTCAAATCGAACGCTCCGTCTACTACCAAAGCGTTTGATAGCCCAAGCTTTCTAAGCTGCTCCGCTAGATCTTTGGTTTTCATTGCCACAGACTTGGCCTCATCCAGCACTACAATGGCACCAACTTTGGCCTTGGCCGAAAGAGCGTGCTTCAAACCCAGTGCACGTACCTTCTTGGGCAGTGAAAATTCATGGCTGTGATTGACCGGCCCCATCGCTTTGGCACCGCCAACGAAGAGCGGCGCAGAACGTGGCCCATGGCGGGCCACGCCGCCACCTTTTTGCCGTCCCACGCGCTTCTTGGTTCGATCAATTTCACCGCGCGTAAGTACTTTGTGCGTACCCGCACGGCGTTTGGCCAGCTGCCACACCACGACACGCTGCAACAGGTCAGCCCGCGGCTCCAACCCAAACACCGAATCGTTGAGTTCAATCTCACCACTGTCACTGGCGTCGAGCTTGAGAACTTGCGTCTTCATCTCAGCCCTCCGCCGCTATTTCGGCATTGTTGGCAGCGCGCTTCTTTACTGATGCAGGCAAGGGAGCTTCCTTTGGTACCTGATGTTTGATGGCATCACGCACCATCACCCATCCACCGCGATGGCCCGGAACCGCACCTTTGACCATGATGAGCCCGCGCTCCACATCCACCTTGGCAATTTCAAGGTTCTGAGTCGTGACGCGATCTACGCCGTAGTGCCCGTGCATCTTCTTGTTCTTGAAAGTTTTACCGGGATCCTGGCGTCCACCGGTACCACCAAGGCTACGATGAGATATCGACACGCCATGGCTCGCTTCCAGTCCACGGAAATTCCACCGCTTCATGGCACCAGTGAAACCGCGACCAATGGTGATCCCCGTGACATCCACCTTCTGGCCTGGGACGAAGTGATCGGCTAAAATCACATCGCCAACCTCGAGCAGATTAGCTTCGTCAACGCGGAACTCCGCGAGCTTCTTCTTCGGTTCGACTTCGGCCTTGGCGAACTGTCCGCGATCGGCTTTGGTTAAACGCTTTGGTTTTGCAAATCCAGAACCGAGCTGGACAGCTGTATAGCCATCCGTATCCTCGGTGCGCCTAGCCACGACCTGACAGCCATCGAGCTTCAAGACCGTGACGGGCACATGCCGGCCGTCCTCCAAAAAGAGGCGGGTCATGCCGACCTTCTGCGTGATGACGCCTGTGCGCATCTCCGCACCTACTCCTTAAAGCTTGATCTCGACATCAACACCGGCGGCCAGGTCTAGCTTCATAAGCGCGTCGACCGTCTGGGGCGTCGGTTCAATGATGTCGAGGAGACGCTTGTGAGTCCGGATTTCGAACTGCTCGCGGCTCTTCTTGTCTACGTGCGGGGACCGATTCACGGTAAAGCGTTCGATCAACGTTGGCAGCGGAATTGGTCCGCGCACCTGTGCTCCCGTACGCTTTGCCGTGTTTACGATTTCCCGCGTCGAATTGTCGAGGATGCGGTGATCGAAGGCTTTGAGCCGGATCCGAATATTTTGGCTCTGCATTTTTTACCTCTATCGTGGCTGTCTACCGTTTCTGCTCGGTCTACCACTGCTTTCGTTCTATAAACCTAATTCACCACTTATCCTCAGATCCAAGCCGCGCTCCGCTTACGAGAGCGCGGCTGTGAACCAAACGCACTTACTTAATGATGGCCGAGACCACGCCGGAACCCACAGTACGTCCACCCTCACGGATAGCGAAACGCAACTTCTCTTCCATGGCGATGGGAACAATGAGCTCGACTTCAATAGCCACGTTGTCACCGG
>JAKAVI010000357.1 GCA_021817355.1 Pseudomonadota bacterium
TGAAGGCCAACGTCGGACCGTGAAACAGCTCGAGGACAAAGCGCCCGTCTGCAATCTCACGCAAGGGGGCCACGTCCTCGGTCGCAAAATCGGCATAAGCGAGCGGGACCTCACGATCGAGCACATCCTCGCCCAGCTCACCCAGAAGCCGGCCAAGTATCGCCCGCGCCACCTGCGCATAGGGTTTACCCCCGAAGCTGGCGATGTCTGCGCGCGACAGCTGCGGCCAGGCTTGCGGCAAAAAAAGGCCACCATCTGAGGCCAAGCCCGATATGAGAACGTCTTCGCAGCCCTGGGCCGGCGAGCGGCCGCGCGTCGAGACGTATCTGGGGTGCCCGGCCATATGCGATCGTGCTTTCACAATTTGAGAGGGCTTGCGCCTAGTCGCGCCAATCCAGGCGCCCCTGGTTGAGATGATAGAGCACATAGACGCCCAAAAGTCCCAGCGCCAGCGCAAACCAAGTTATGGCATACCCCAGATGTTCATTGTGAAAATGAACGACCGTCTGCCCGCCCCTGGGCCAACCACCAGGGTTGGGGGTGGCGTCAGCTTCAAACAGGACGGGTGCGATCAGCTTGACGTCCTCGGCCCGCGCTATGCCTTGCGCATCCCGCACGAACCATTCGCGGGCTTTGAGTTCCGGGGCCGGGGTAAAGAGGCCGGGCGTGTAACTGTGGCGCCAGATGCCGACGATGCGAACCGTTCCCGTCAGTTCGCCAGCAGGCCGGGTTTTGGGGTCCTTGAGCGCGAGCGGGATGTAGCCCCTGTCGACCATAATGGCCCGTCCACCCTCGCCTGCCACGATAAAAGGTGTGAGCACATGATAGACTGGCCGTTCGGCCGTGACGGTATAGACATAGACTTCTTTGCCATTCGCAAAATGGCCAACCAGCGCCACCCGGTGGTATTGCGCCTTGGCAATTCCCATCGCCAGCGCCTGGTGCAATGTCAGAGCGGGCCCGGTCATGTGGTCGTGAACAGTGCGGATCAGCGCGAGCTTCCAGTGCAGGCGCTGAATCTGCCACACCCCCAACCCGATCAGGAGTGCAAGCATGACCGCAAATACCGCGGTCAGCGAAGGAACCGGCCGGAAATAGAGACGCCTCACTTAACCCGCCGTCCCTCCTGGGCCTCGTTGCGATACTGCAGGACCACAAGCAGAGCTTTGGCCAGACGCAGAAATCCCACGCTGAGCACCGTGATTCCTGGAATCCAGATGACCGCCTGTACCCACATTGGCGGTGAAAAGGTGAACTCGAGCCAAAGCGCGCCGCCAGCGACAATAGCGCCGACAATCAGGATACCGAATACGGCCGGACCATCGCCGGGGTCAAACTGAGTATAGTCGAGGCCGCACTGCGCACAGGCAGGTGCCAGCTCGAGCAGCTTGGAAAACAAGGGGCCCTTCCCGCAACGCGGGCAACGGCCGCGCAGCGCCTTGGCAAGGGTATCGGCGAAGCTGCCCGAGCGAGCCATTCACTGCATCATTGATCCGGCACCCCAGACATAGATGCACATGAACAAGAAGAGCCACACGACGTCGACAAAGTGCCAGTACCAGGCAGCGGCTTCAAAGCCGAAATGTCGATCTGGAGTAAATTGGCCAGCGATCGCCCGTCCCAGACACACGGTCAGGAAAATCGTTCCCACGATCACGTGGAAGCCATGGAATCCGGTTGCCATGAAGAAGGTCGAACCATAGATCGCACCCAGCGTTCCCATCGGATCAGAGAGTTGGGCATGCGCCAGATCGGTCAATGGCGCCACCGCCGCACCATTGAACCCGAAGGTGAAAGGGGCATTGAGATACTCGTGCGCCTGGATGCCGGTAAAGGACAAGCCCAGCAGTACGGTGATAATGAGCCCGTGGATCGCGCCCTTGCGATCACCTTTCTGCAGCGCGTGATGGGCCCAGGTCACCGTGGTACCCGAGCACAGCAGGACCAGGGTATTGAGCAGTGGCAAGTGCCAGGGATCAATGGTCACAATTCCGCTCGGCGGCCAGCCGCTCAACCCAACATCGTGAGGAAAGATTGCCGAATTGAAGAAGGCCCAGAACCAGGCGACAAAGAACATCACCTCCGAGGCGATGAACAGCACCATGCCGTAACGCAGGCCAAGTTTGACGACCGGAGTATGCGCGTGCTCGACAACCGATTCCTTGATGACATCCCGCCACCAACCGGCCATCGTGTACAGCACCAAGAGCGCGCCCACGATGAAAATCCAGGGTTTGCCCTCAACCGGAAGACCCCAGAAATTGGTGTAGTCCTTGTTCATCCAGAATACGGCGCCCACCAGCATGACGAAGGCACCGAACGAGCCGATGAACGGCCAAGGACTGGGATCAACCAGATGATAGTCGTGTTTGACTTCCGAATGCGCCATGTTCGCTTCCGCCTCTCTAATCCCCTCTTAGAGCCACGACTGCGGCCCCCTCACGCCTCAACCGTAAAAGCCTTGGATACGTACCATCGTCATCACAAAGAATAAAAGTACAAGACCCCCAAGCACAGCGGCGATGGCCAGATTGCGCCGTTTGCGGATTTTGTCATCGTCATGGTTCAGATCTCCCATCGCGCTCACATCCAAGCGCCAAAATGCGCCGATCCGAACGGTGCAATGCCCACCACATGCTCCACCATGAGCGCGCCAAACAGCACGAACAGGTAGGCGATCGAGACCGCAAACAATCTCTTGGCAGCCGGTTCCTTGAGCTCATCGCTCTCGTGCAGGACCGCCCAGGCCTGGACGATCATCCAGACGCCAAAAAACACAGCCACCGCACTGTAGAGAGGGCCGGCAAATCCGGCCGCTGCCGGGGCAAGACCGGCGGGAAGCAGAACAAGCGAATAAGCGAAGATGTGGCGCCGGGTACTTGGTTTGCCTCGTACCACCGGTAGCATCGGTACACCGGCCCGGGCGTAATCTTCTGAACGCCATAGCGACAGCGCCCAAAAATGTGGCGGGGTCCAGAGAAAGATCAGTGCCACAAGCAAAAGCGGCGGCAGAGTGAGGTTGCCCGTCACCGCCGCCCACCCGATCGCAGGGGGCAACGCCCCGGCAAGCCCGCCAATGACGATGTTCTGCGGCGTCCGCCGTTTAAGCCACAAGGTATAAACTGCGACATAAAAGAATATGGTGAAGGCCAGCAGGGCCGCGGCGATGACATTGACGAGAAGCGCCATCACGGTCACGGAGAACAGAGCAAGCGCCCAGCCATAGGCAAGCGCATCGCCTTGAGCGATCCGCCCCATGGGCACCGGCCGCGCCGCCGTCCGGGCCATCTTGACATCGATGTCAGCGTCATAGGCCATATTAAGCGCACCCGATGCACCGGCTCCCACGGCGATGCACAATAGAGCCGTTAGAGCGGTGAACGGATTGCTTGCACCGGGCGCCACAACCATTCCGCACAGGCCCGTGAACACCACCAAACTCATCACCCGCGGCTTCAGCAGCGTGAAAAAGTCGGTCGTCGTCGCAGGCCGCGGCGGATATACGGTGGCGGAAGCCATTACCATAGGAGTGCTTACCTCATAGCGTCTATTTGACCACCGGAAGTTCATTGAACTGGTGGAAAGGAGGCGGCGACGGCAGGGTCCATTCGAGGGTTGTTGCCCCGACGCCCCACGGATTGTCTCCGGCACGGCGTTTCTTCAGGAACGCTTCTGCCATTACGTATAGGAAGAACAGGGTCGCAAAGCCCGCGATGAAGGCGCCAATCGAAGAGACGAAGTTCCAGCCGGCGAATGCCGCTGGATAATCCGCATAGCGCCGCGGCATCCCCGCCAGACCGAGAAAGTGCATCGGGAAGAATGCGGTATTGACCCCAACAAAGGTCAACCAGAAATGCATCTTGCCGAGGGTCTCATTGTACATGTAGCCCGTGATCTTCGGGAACCAGAAGTACCAGCCGGCGAAGATCGCAAACACTGCCCCCAGTGACAGCACGTAGTGGAAGTGCGCAACCACATAGTAGGTGTCCTGCAGCACTACATCGACACCGGCATTGGCCAGAACCACGCCGGTTACGCCACCGATGGTAAAGAGAAAGACAAAGCCAATCGCCCACAGCATGGGCGTGCGGAACTCGATCGACCCACCCCACATGGTGGCAATCCAGGAAAACACCTTAATACCGGTCGGCACCGCGATGACCATGGTCGCAAACACAAAATAGGCCTTGGTGTCGACGCTGAGCCCCACCGTGTACATGTGATGGGCCCAGACGAAGAAGCCGATGAACCCGATCGCCACCATCGCGTAGGCCATCCCCAGATAGCCAAATACCGGTTTCTTGGAGAAGGTCGATACGACATGGGAGATCATGCCGAAGCCCGGCAGGATGAGGATGTACACTTCGGGGTGACCGAAAAACCAGAACAGATGCTGATAGAGGATCGGATCGCCACCACCGGAAGCCTCAAAGAAGGCTGTACCGAAATGACGGTCGGCCAGGAGCATGGTCAACGCACCAGCCAATACCGGCAACGACAGCAGCAGCAGGAAGGCAGTTACCAGCACGCTCCAAACGAACAGCGGCATCTTGTGCAGCGTCATCCCAGGAGCGCGCATGTTGAGAATGGTGGTGATGAAGTTAATCGCACCGAGGATCGAGGACGCCCCCGCGATATGCAAAGCGAAAATGACAAAGTCCATCGCCGGACCTGGCGAGCCCAGGGTCGACAGCGGCGCATACATTGTCCAGCCACCGCCCATGCCAAGGCCGCCTGAATCACCTTCCACGAACATCGAGGCAATCAGCAATGCAAACGAGAACGGCAGCAGCCAGAACGAGATATTGTTCATGCGCGGAAACGCCATGTCTGGCGCACCAATCATGAGTGGCACCAGCCAATTGCCAAAGCCACCAATCATCGCAGGCATGATCATGAAAAAGATCATGATGAGGCCATGAGCGCTGACGAACACGTTATAGGTGTGCGGGTTGGAAAACACCTGCAGCCCGGGATACATCAATTCGGCGCGCATCACCATCGAGAGAGCGCCACCGATCAGGCCTGCGCAAATCGCGAAGACCAGATACATCGTGCCGATGTCTTTATGATTGGTGGAATAGACGTAGCGGCGCCAGCCGGTCGGATGACCTGCAGCCTGTGCGTGCACCATGTCTGCCATATGCTCGTCCCCCTGCTTACTAATTATCGAGAGCGGCCAGGCGCGTGGCGCCACCGCTCGAAGTGTTATAGGCATAGGCCTTTGCGGCCGTGGCCAGCCAGTGGCGATATTGCTGCTCCGTCACCACCTTGACCTCGATGGGCATAAAGGCGTGGCGGGCGCCGCACAGCTCAGAGCATTCGCCATAATAGGTACCAACATGCGTGGCCTCAAACCAGGTGTGATTGATCCGCCCTGGCACTGCATCCATCTTGACACCGAACGATGGCACCGCCCAGCTGTGAATCACGTCTGCGCCCGTGGTTTCGATCTGGATGACCTTATTGACCGGCACAACCACCGGGTGGTCCACGCCGAGCAAATAGGGCTCCCCCGCCTTGGCCGCCTCGGCCCTGTCCAGCATCAGCGAATCAAACTGGACCTTCTGGCCCGGATATTTGTAGGTCCAGTACCACTGCTTGCCGATCGCCATGATGGTTACATCCGGCTTCGGAATATCCATTTCGTAGTAGAGCAGACGGAATGACGGGATCGCGATCAAAACCAAGATGAGTACTGGAACCGCCGTCCACACCACCTCAAGGAGCGTGTTGTGGCTGGTCTTGGAAGGCACCGGATTGGCACGGGCGTTGTAACGAATCATCACCCACAGCAGAAGACCGAGCACAAAAAGGCATACCGCAGTGATGATGTAGAGCAGCAACCGATGAAAATCCTCGATGCTCACCATCACCGGCGATGCCGGCGGCTGTAGGTCCATTTCCCAGGGCCGGGGGCGCCCGGCCCATTTGTCCGGAGCTTGGGCGAAGGCGATCCCCGCCGACATCGCCCACATGGCCAGCGTCGCCGCGGCCACCCTCCCGCCTGACTTTACGTCAATCTTCTTCAGGAACATCCAGCAACCTCGCAACGGTTTGTCAGGGCGCCCATCGACCCCTCCCCCAAGACTCGCCGATTTTGGTGTACGCGGGCGAAGCCCATGGAGTCAGTGCGACCTTCTGCCACGTGGGCTGTTTGGCATCTTGCACGGGGGTAAATCATTCTGTCCAGCGGACTTTTTTTTACCCCTTGGACCAGGCACGCGCTTATGCTCGAGTGAGCCGAGCACCCGTCCGGCCGCAACGGGTGCGGGCCGATCCTCCGGGATCTGCCAGGCGCGTCCCGGCCAATCCGCCCCAAGGAGATATGTCGTGTCCGATCAGGAGCTCTTCTTTCAGCGCACCGGCATGAACCGCGGCCGGGTGCAGCGGCTCGTAGACGATTCCCTCGCCGGCGCCGACGATGGCGAGCTGTTCCTGGAGTATCGCCAGAGCGAGAGCTTTGCCTTTGATGACGGACGCCTCAAGGCCGCCAGTTTTGACACCACCCAGGGGTTCGGCTTGAGGTCAGTGGCCGGAGAAGCCAGCGGCTATGCCCATGCGTCCGAGCTGAGCGAAGATGCCATCCGTCGCGCCGGGCAGACGGTACGCGCCGTCACCCACGGCTATTCCGGACACCTCGCGGTGGCGCCGGTCCGCAGCAATGTCAAACTGTATACCGACGCAGACCCGCTCAAGTCCGCCGAGTTTGCCGCGAAGGTCAAGCTGCTGCAGGACATCGATGCCTATGCTCGCAGCCGGGACGGGCGCGTGCGCCAGGTCTCCTGCTCCCTTTCCGGGGAATGGCAAGCCGTCGAAATCCTTCGCCCCGGTGGTCAGACCTATCGTGATGTCCGCCCTTTGGTGCGGGTCGGGGTTGCGATCGTGGTGGATGACAATGGCCGCCAAGAGTCTGGGCAGTTCGGCGGCGGGGGGCGCGGCACCTACGAAACCTATCTTGACCCGGCCTACTGGCATCTTGCTGTGGACGAGGCCTTGCGTATGGCCCTCATCAATCTCCAGGCGGTGCCTGCGCCTGCGGGCGAAATGCCCGTCGTGCTTGGACCAGGCTGGCCTGGAGTGCTTCTGCATGAAGCGATCGGTCATGGGCTCGAAGGCGATTTCAACCGCAAAAAAACCTCCGCCTTCGCTGGACTTATGGGCCAGCGCGTCGCGGCTAAGGGAGTTACCGTTGTCGATGACGGCACCATGGCCGGCCGCCGCGGCTCACTGTCGATCGATGATGAAGGCACGCCCACCTCGCGAACTGTGCTGATCGAAGACGGCATACTCAAAGGCTACATGCAGGACCGGCAAAATGCGCGTCTGATGGGCATGGCTCCGACCGGCAATGGGCGGCGAGAGAGTTTTGCCGCCACGGTCATGCCGCGTATGACGAACACCTACATGCTGGCAGGCGACAGGGATCCCAACGAGATCATCGCCTCTGTCGATCGGGGTATCTATGCCGTCAATTTCGGCGGTGGCCAGGTTGACATCACCTCCGGCAAGTTCGTCTTTTCCTGCACCGAGGCCTACCTCATCGAACATGGCAGGATCGGTCCATCGATCAAGGGCGCCACGCTGATCGGTGACGGACCGCAGGCCCTGACCCGGGTCAAGCTGATCGGTAATGATCTCAAGCTCGACACCGGTATCGGTGTTTGCGGCAAGAACGGCCAATCCGTCCCGGTGGGTGTCGGTCAGCCGACCATGCGCATCGACGGGCTCACCGTGGGTGGTACCCAGCAGGCGGCCTGAGGTGCCACTTTGAGAGAACCCGCCCATGCTAATTTTCAAGATCTTCCAGCAACAGGAGTGGCGCGAGGCGAGCTGTTGCGGGCACTATGACGGCTCAGACAAGGATCGGCAGGATGGCTTCCTGCACTTTTCCACCCGACCTCAGCTCCTCGGCACATTGCAGAAATGGTACGCGACCGCGACGGATCTGATTGTAGTCGCCGTTGAGGCAGACACTCTCGGCCCCAACCTCAGGTGGGAACCATCGCGTAACGGCGCGTTTTTTCCCCATCTTTACGGTCCGCTGCCGCTGTCCGCAGCCCTTTGCGTCGCACCGATTGCGCGCGACGCAGCCGGCAACTTCATTCTTCCAGACCACGCATTCTTCCACACTCCGTCAGCAGATAACGCAAAGATCCCGGTCTGACGTCTTTAAGCCTCTGAGTGATGGCCACCGAGTACTGCCCGCGGGCTTTCAGTTCCTCTTGCCTCTGCGTGTCGCGCCAGAAGCGTCGAAGGGCCCGCCCTTGCAGCCAGTCGCGAGGAAAGTGAGCCCTGCTCGCCATTTCCCGCAGAGCCAAGAGTGGCCCATCCTTGGAGCCCAAAGGTATCCGCGTTGGTGCCGGTCTGGCCCCATGATATGCGGTCAAAGAGTATACTTCGCATGCAACAACTCTGCTAAACGACGCTCACGCAGTGCCGCCGTCCGGCCCCCAAATCCTGCCCTGGCCTGGCCATATTATGCGCCGATCCAAAGGTGGAACAGACTAGCACACAAGCGTATCCTGAACGCTGGACCATAGCTCAAACGCAGTGTGGAGAAAATAATCATGCGGTACAACCAACTCGGCAACACTGGTCTTTACGTCTCCAAAATCTGCTTGGGCACCATGACCTTCGGCGGTCAAGGCGTCTGGAAGATGGTCGGCAGCCTCGAGCAGTCCGCCGCAACCAGACTGATCGGCCGCGCCCTCGAGGCCGGCGTCAACTTTCTTGACACCGCTGATGTCTATTCCGAAGGCCACTCCGAACAGATGGTTGGGCAGGCCTTCAAGGACCTTGCCCTCAAACGTTCCGACATCGTGCTCGCCACCAAATGCTACGGGCGGGTTGGACGGGGTGTGAACGACATCGGCGCCTCCAGGGGGCATATACTGGATGCCGTTGAACGCAGCCTTGAACGTCTGCAGACCAATTACATCGACCTCTATCAGATTCACGCGAATGATTCTGTTACGCCGCTGGAAGAGACGATGGGTGCCCTTGATGATCTCGTCCGCCGCGGTCTGGTGCGCTATGCGGCCGTATCGAACTGGCAGGCCTGGAAAATCGCCAAGGCCAATGAGTTTGCCCGTCACAGGGGCCTTGCCCGGCTCGAGACCCTGCAGGCCTATTACTCGATCGCCGGTCGTGATCTTGAACGTGAAATAGTGCCCATGCTGGCAGATCAGAAAATGGGCCTGCTGGTCTGGAGCCCTCTGGCAGGGGGGTTCCTGTCTGGCAAGTTCAGTGCGGACAGCAAAGGTCCCGAAGGGGCCCGGCGCACGCAGTTCGACTTTCCACCCGTCGACAAGGAGCGCGCATTCCGCTGCATCGCAGCGATGCGCGAGATCGCTACGGCCCATGACGTCTCAGTGGCCCGCGTTGCCCTGGCTTGGGTGCTTGCCAAGCCGTTCGTCACGAGCGTGATCATCGGCGCCAAGACCGAAGAGCAGCTCAATGACAATTTGGCGGCCGGCGAGCTTGAGCTGACTCAGAGCGAGATCGCGCAGCTCGATGACGTCAGCGCCCTTCCTGCCGAATATCCTGGCTGGATGCTGGCACGCCAGAGCACCGAACGGGTGCCTGGGCAACGCTGACCGGAGCTCAGCGTCGCAAGCTCGGGCACCCAAGGCCACAGATAGGCGCTCAGGCGCCTCTTGCGCCGACATGACGTCTAGCCGGGTGTGCACTGTTGCGCGATCTCCTGCCGGATAATGCCTAAGGGGACACCGCCGCAGGATGATGCGAAGCAGTCGGGCGACCGGGGAACGCCCGTCCGGTAGTAGCGGCGGAGGAGGGCTCCGTGGTTCTGGCGCACGCGGCGGCATGATGCGCCCCTGAGGCTCTGTACCAGCCTTGGTGAACACGCGGCGGCGATATCTGGTCATGAAGACGAGGTGAACGTGCCTGGCGAAGACACATGCTCTCCGCGCCCGAGGTCGCTTTCATGCGTCGGAGGGCAATGTTATGTTTTCCTCATGATTGAACTCAAAGCTGCACTGTTCGACCTCTGTCCGATGTCTGAGCAGGCAGCGCAGATGAGACGGATTTCTGGCGCGTGCCGGTTCGCCTGCACCCTCGCGCTCAAGCCGCGCCGTGACCGGTATCGCCCCGGCCGAAAGTTCCGTTTTACCAACCTACGCCGCGAGGTGCCGCTGTTACGGGCCGAGGTCGAGTGGCGAAAGACAGCGCCTGTCCACGCCCTGCAACAGGCACTGCGCAATCTCGATCGGGCCTATCAAGCCTGGTGGGCCGGGTGCGACCATGACGATGCCGCCAGCCGGCCAAGTCAGGCCGCCTTCGTGTGCGTGCGATGCGCCCACAGGGCCAATGCCGGCGCCAATGCGGCGATCAACATTTTACGGCGCGCGGGCAGCGCGTTGAAGGCTGTGGAGGGGCACCCCACCTGGCGCCCCGATGAAGCAGGAGCCAGCCGCAGGACCGCATGATGCGTCTCACCGCAACCTCCGCCCTTCGGGGTGGAGAGGAAGTCAGGAGCACCCTCCATGAAGCTCATTGAAGGCAAACAGCGGCAAATCAGTCCGGGATTTTCTGTTACCCGGCTGCTGCCCAGCGTTGCAGCACGCAGCGTGGGGCCATTCGTGTTCTTCGATAGATTTGGTCCAGTCTTTTTGCCGCCGGGGCATGGACTTGATGTGCGCCCTCACCCGCATATCGGTCTTTGCACGGTCAC
This sequence comes from Pseudomonadota bacterium, assembly GCA_021817355.1. Next base: position 10,697 of record JAKAVI010000357.1, read on the forward strand.
CTATCTCTTCGAAGGCGGCCAGGTCCACCGGGACAGCCTGGGTTCGGTACAGGAAATCAAGCCCGGCGCCATCAACTGGATGACGGCAGGTCGGGGCATTGTACATTCCGAACGCACGTCCCCGCAGATGCGGGCTGCCGGTCATCGCATGCACGGGGTTCAGAGCTGGGTCGCCCTGCCCAAGTCCGATGAACTGATCGAACCGAGCTTTGAACATGCTGCCAGCGATGCTCTGCCCCTCATGGACGCCCCGGGCATTCGCCTTCGTCTGCTTGCCGGCCATGGCTATGGCCTCATCGCCCCCGTGCGCGTGCTCTCACCGCTGTTTTACGTTGACATTGAATTTTCC
>JAKAVI010000226.1 GCA_021817355.1 Pseudomonadota bacterium
TAAATTGGGCGGACGGGCACGGGCAAAATCTCAAGACTGGCATATAATGATCCGTGTTTGGTCATTTCGTTCGGGATTGACCAGCGCATGGATTCGCAGATGCTTGCCCGGAACGGGAATGTGCAGCACCATGAGGTTGGGCCTGTAATACTCGAAAACTGCGCCTCTGTTCCGCCCGTCGATCCGGGCTTTTGTGCGTCCGCCGAAATCCGTATCCTCCAGCTGATTTCCATTCTGGACTGTGGTGTCATCTGCTGCCGCAAGGTTTTGCCGATGGGGCGGCGATGCACGAAAGTCAGGTGCGGGCTGTCGAGCATGTTTTCCATGGCCCGCGTCCAATGACACCGCCAGGTACGCTGCACATAGATACGGGCAAGGCCCGGTGCAGGGAGCCCATCCGGCACGCAGGGCTCGGAGGAACTGGGGCCTCTCGCGGTGAACATCGAGACCGGGTCGCCGGTCACCCGCGTTGGCAGTGCGATTGAAGAAAGTGTTTCAAGCTTGCCATCGGGGTTAAGGGGAACATGACGATTGTTACCCATCCGGTCGAACTGCCAGCCATGAAGGGGACACTCAATTCGGCCCTCGGGGGTCAGTCTGACGCCCGAAAGCGCCACCCCGCGGTGGGGACAGCGGTCGATCAGGGCGCCGATCTGGCCGTCCTGATCTCGGAACAATACGATCCGCCCGCCCACAAGGTGCACCTGTACTGCAAGCCCCGCGCCACCCATTGGCGGCTCCGGCGCGGACCGGCCAAGATGTTTTGCAATGCCTACCAGATAGCGCACATATCTGAGCGCACCAGAAACTGTACGAAGCTTTTGGGGGGAGAGATCAGTGTTCGTGCAGCTACCCCCGGCGCCACTCTTTCAGCCTTCGGGGATATGGACTTCCCCAGCACCTCCCGAGCCTGCTATGGAAGGGCGAAGGTTTTTACTTTGTCTTGCCCTGGGGCAAATTTTGCCCTGCCAGTCTATCGGCGTTTTAATTTTTACCGGCCGCAGATAAGGGCGAGGATTTGTCCTCAGATCGCCAACCAGGATCCATTCATGCCCGCTTTTGTTCCCCCTGTTGTCCGGACCTTTGGGGCCGGGATTGCCGCTATGGTTGTTGCAGGCCTCCTTGCATGTCCCTTCGCATGGGCAGGTGCGAGGACCGACACTGTGCTTCGCGCCACGCTAAAGAACGGGCTTCGGGTGGTGATCGTACGTGACACCATGGCACCCGTCGTCTCGACCTCGGTCAATTACCTGGTCGGTTCGGACGAAGCGCCTAAAGGTTTTCCCGGAATGGCCCATGCCCAGGAGCACATGATGTTCCGCGGCAGTCCGGGTCTTTCGTCCGCCCAGCTTGCCGAGATCGGCGGGATGATGGGAGGCGACTTCAATGCCGATACGCAGGAAAGCGTGACCCAGTACCTGTTCACGGTTCCTGCCGACGACATCAATGTGGCGCTGCATATTGATGCCATTCGCATGCAGGGGGTGAATGACAGCGCCAAAGACTGGGCAAAGGAACGCGGTGCCATTGAGCAGGAAGTAGCACGCGATATGTCGAGCCCTGATTACGTGCTCTACACGCAGCTACGCGCCGCCATGTTTGCAGGGACGCCTTATGAACATGATGCGCTTGGAACCCGCCCGTCGTTCAATAAGACCACAGCGGCTATGCTGCATCGCTTCTACATGCGCTGGTACGCACCGAACAATGCCATCCTCGTGATTGTCGGTGATCTAAATCCGCAGCGTACCCTCGCTGAGGTACGCCGGCTCTACTCAGCAATTCCGGCCAAGAAGCTGCCGACCCGTCCGGCCTACCGTCCGCGACCGGTCAAAGCGGTCACGCTGACCATGCCAACGGATCAGCCGACTGCTTCCACGGTGATCGCGCTGCGTATGCCGGGGCCGTCGAGCCCCGATTTTCCGGCCCTTGAAGTCCTCGCCGATGTGCTGGCGAGCCAGCGCGGAGCCCTTTATGCCATGGTGCCGGAAGGCAAGGCGTTGCAGACGGGTTTCGAACTCAGTGCCCTGCCCAAGGCGAGCCTTGCCTATGCTGCAGCTTCCTATCCGGCCGGTGCCAATGCTGCCGCGATCAAGCAGCAGATGCTGCAGGTCCTGCAGAATATCCGCGATCATGGCGTGCCACCCGATCTTGTTGCCGCTGCAAAGTTGCAGGAAAAGACTGAGGCAGGGGTGCAGAAGCAATCGATCGAAGGGTTGGCCTCACTCTGGTCCGAAGCGCTGACGGTCTATCATTTGCCGTCGCCAAATGCAGATCTGAAGCGCATAGAAAAAGTGACGGTCGCCGATGTTGATCGTGTCGCGCGCAAATATCTCGATCTTTCGCATGCCATTACCCTTGTGACCAAGCCACGAGGTGCGGGAGCACCCGTTGTCTCTGGAGGGTTCGGTGGCCAGGAATCGATCGTGCTACCCAAGGAAAAAGCGCCTTCGCTTCCGGCATGGGCGAGCAGCGCACTTGCGCGCCTGCATGTGCCGCATTCCACGCTTGCACCTTCTGTCTCCGTCCTGCCCAACGGACTTACGCTCATCGTACAGCCCGAATATGTCAGCAACACGATCAACGTCTATGGCCATATCAAAAACCGTCAGCAGACCGAGGCGCCAGCGGACAAGCAGGGTGTTGGCGGCATTCTTGATCAGCTCTTCAATTTTGGTACCAAGAGCATGAACCGCCTGCAGTTCCAGACGGCACTCGATGCGATCGGGGCCAATGAGAGTGCAGGTTCGGACTTTGGGTTGACTGTGCCGGTCAAGGAATTTCGTCGTGGTGTTTCGCTTCTTGCCCAAAACGAACTCGAACCGGCACTGCCACCTGCAATGCTGGCTATTCTGAAGGCAGAGACCGCCCAGGTTCTGGCCCAGCGCGAGCATTAACCGGACTTTCTCACCGATGTGGCGATCCGCAAGGCTCTGTTCCCGCCCACAGACCCAAGTCTTAAGCTGGCCACGCCAAAGACGGTGTTGTCGCTTACCATGGGCGATGTCACACACTACTACCACACCGTATTCCGTCCGGACCTGACCACCATCGTTGTGATGGGACCTGTCACGCCGGCCGCAGCGCGCAAGGTCATCGAACGCTATTTTGGCGGATGGCAGGGGCATGGGCCAAAGCCGCAGACGGAATTGCCAAAGGTGCCGCCAAATCACGCCGCACGTATCGCAGTTCCGGATCCCGCACGCGTGCAGGACAGGGTGGTCATGGCCGAAACCGTGGGTCTGACGCGGTCCAATCCGGACTATTACGCGCTCAACCTCGGCAATGCGGTGCTCGGTGGAGGGTTTTATTCCACTCGTCTCAGTATCGATCTGCGCAAGAACGCCGGGCTCGTCTATACCGTGAATTCGGAACTGGTGTCGGGTAAGACGCGCAGCATCTATCTCATCGCCTACGCGAGTGATCCGCAGAATGTCTCAAAAGCAAGCACGATCGCGACGGAAGATCTGAAATCCATGCTGACGGCCCCGCCCTCGCCCCAGGAGCTTCTGCAGGCCAAGGCTCTGTTGCTACGGCAGATCCCCCTCAACGAGGCAAGCTTTGGCGGAATCGCGCAGGAGTTCATCCATCTGCATGATCTGGGGCTTCCCCTGGATGAGCCCACGCTTGCGGCGCGACGCTATATGGGGGTCAGTGCCAAGGATGTTCAGGCGGCATTCCAGAAATGGCTGCGCCCTACTGATATGATCCGGGTCAGCGAAGGACCTGCACCCAAATAGTTCGTAAGCGCCAATTAAAGCACATTCTTCTCTGACATGCGGCGGCGTCCCATCTTTCTGACCTCAACCAGAACGGAGGTGAGGAGATGGACGACGGACTGACGGAACACCAGCGGCACTGCCTTGAGCATTTGCGACAAGCCCAGGCGCTGGACATGTCGCTGAAGGACTATGCGCGCGCTCACGGGGTTAAAGTTCGCATGCTCTATGACGCGGTGGTGCACTTCAGGCGAACGGGTTTGATGGCTGAACGCAAGGAAAAGGCTCCGGTGACCGTCCGCCGCATCGCGCGGGCGCCGGAGGACAAGAAGAGCCCGTTTGTGGCGGTACGCGTAGAACCCGAGCCGGTGCGGACGGACAGGTTTTTACCAGTCCTTCGGCTGCAGCATGCGGGAGGCCATGTGCTGGAGTTTGGTACCTGGCCCCCGGCCGGCGTTCTGGAAGCCATTCTGGCGGGAGGGCACGATGTTGCGTCCTGACCGCAGAATTGAACGGGTTTACCTGCACCGTGCTCCGATCGACATGCGCCGGCAGATTGACGGCCTTGCGGCAGTGGTTGAGGGCGTGATGAAGGCAAACCCTTTCGACACGTCACTCTTCGTCTTCATCAACAAGCGGCGCAACAAGCTGAAGATTCTGACGTGGGAGAAAAACGGTTTTGTTCTCTGGTACAAGCGTCTCGAAGAAGAGAAGTTTGCCTGGCCGGTGAAGGCGAGCGAGGTTGTTGTAACGCTTTCTGGTGAGCAATTGAACTGGTTGCTCGACGGCTATGACGTGTGGCGGATGACACCGCATAAAAGTTTGTCGGTTGCGCATATTGGCTGATTCTTTTACGCGTTGGGCATGGTATAAAACGCCATGCTCAACGCGAATCAGATGCACGCAAAACCCGATGCCGATCAACTGATTGCGCGCGTGCAGCTGCTCGAACAAACAAACAGTTTGCTCGAACAAACAAACGGTCTGCTCGAACAGGAAAACCGCTGGCTGAAGCAGCAGCTGTTTGGACGCTCCTCAGAAAAGCGCGAACCGGCGCCTCCTGCCAACCAGCCCTGGCTGTTCAACGAAGCCGAGGCTGTGGGGGGAGCGGATGAACCCACTAAGTCCATTACGATCCCTGCCCATAGCCGCAAGGCAAGGGGACGTAAGCCTATCGCAGCTGATCTTCCCCGTGTGGACATCATCTATGATCTGGCAGACAGCGATAAGATCTGCCCCAAGGACGGGGCGGTTCTGACCTGCATCGGCGATGAGCGCTCCGAGCAACTCGACTACATTCCGGCCAAGGTCCAGGTCCTTCGGCACATCCGGCTCAAATATGCCTGCCCGTGCTGCAAGGCCCATATGGCGGTAGCTGAGAAGCCGCCACAGTTGCTGCCGCGGAGCAATGCGGCGCCATCGCTTCTGGCCCATATCGCCTGCGCGAAATTTGTCGACGGATTACCGCTCAACCGGCAGGAGAAGCAGTTCCACCGTCTTGGCCTTGATCTGCCGCGGGCGACGACGGCCAACTGGATGATCAAGCTGGGCGATGCGGTGATCCCGATCGTCAATCTTTTGACTGATTATCTTCTGGATGGCCCACTGATCCATTGTGATGAAACCACCCTTCAGGTCCTGCGCAGCAAGAAGGCGCCCTCAAGCGATCACTTCATGTGGGTGAGAGCGGGGGGAACGGCGGACAGGAAGCGACGCTCAAGGAAATTCGGGTTCGCGCGACACCCAATTGGGACGCAAATCCGGCGGATTTTCTCTTCTATTTTCTTTTTGACCCGCCTATCGAGCCGGCCCACCTTCAGCTGATGCGCACCGAGCTGACCAAGCTTGTGGACAAGGTCACGTGGGCTGACGGCTATCGTTGGGAGATGGAGGGTAAATTCCTCCTGGTCGCGCCCGAAGACATTACCGGGCGGGATTACGCTGACAGCGTCGCGCTGGATTATTACGCCCTGACGCTCGCCTCCTGAGTATCCCTGCGGCGGCTCTTGCGATTACCCATAAGTTCCTGGCCAATCCAGATCCCCGCGATCGAAAATTCTTGAGTCGGAAGAATGGGGTGTCCATCCCCAAACCGCAAAGCGCAACGGATCTTCTGTCCGGGTGGTGATCGGCCAGGATTTATGCCGGGCAGGAGAAGCCCTGGCTACCAAAGGCGGGGATCGCCGGAACCCCGAGCAAGATCCCATGAGGGCCCTCCTGTGTCGGGACGCTGTTCTTGCGTCTAGACAATTTTCAGACGGGCGAACAAGGGAACCTTCACCAGATCCAGGACCACGGCGAACGCTGCTGCCGCAGCAAGCGTTCCGGCCACGATCAGGATCGGCAAGGGTGTCATCGCTATTCCACGGACCGCCAAAGTCGCCGCAATCAGGATATCGGTGGCGGAGGAGGCAACAACCCAGACACTCGGGCGCGAGCCCCAGAGGTGGCGGCGCTGGCGAATGGCATAGATGACCGCCTGGCTTCCGAACACCAGACTTGTGAATGCCAGCGTTCTCAATGGCGCGATGCCAAGGCCCATGTGGAATTTTCCGATCGCCAATGCGCCGCAGCAGAAGGTGAGAAGGCAGACGCCCATGACGACGCCGGCGATGGTCAGTCTGCCAATATTCCAGCTGTTTGGCATCGGCGAGGGTCGCACATTGTCCGTGGTCAACGACATCGCCAGAAAGTCGCCCGCGATCATCACGATCACCATCAGTAGTGGTGTCAGGATGGCCTGTCCGGTCATGATGAGCCCGCCAACCAGAAAGAGCACCGTCACGATCTTCTTGATGATGGAATTCAACGTGTAGGTCATGATGCGCTGGTAGGTGATGCGTCCTTCCTTGACTGCAGCCACGATGCTGGCAAGCCCAGGCTCGGTCAGCACCATGCCGGCCGCCGATTTGGCAACATCGGTTGCGGTCGAGACGGCAATACCGATCTGCGCCTGACGCAGCGCCGGTGCGTCATTTGCACCGTCGCCGCACATGCCGATGGTATGGCCGCCTTTCTGAAAGGCTTTGACCAGTTTGAACTTGTCTTCGGGCAATACGCCCGCGAAGACGGCGAATTGTTCCGGCTGGATCTCATCTGGGATAGGTCCTGGCGGTGACACGGCGCCATCAAGCCCCACCGCTTTGGCCACGATGGCCGCGGTCGCTGGCGCGTCACCTGTGACCATCACAGTACGCACACCCAGGCCATGCAGCTCGCTGATGAGGGCGGCGGAATCATTTCGTGGCGGGTCGCTCAGTGCAATCAGTCCCACGAGTTTCATGGCGTTGGCAGGACCATCCGCAACCGCCAGTACCCTAAAGCCCTTGTCTTCGAGTTCCTTCGAGGTGGATGTTGCATCCGCTGACGCCTGGGTCAGCGCCTCGACTGCCGTAAATGCGCCCTTGACGATGCGATTGGGGCTGCCACCTGGGCCCTCAACGGTCGCTTCGGACATCTTCGTCGCCGGGTCGAAGGGCACGAATTTGATCAATTTGGGCGCGTCGGTGACTGCCTTGCCCGAGGCGGCGGAGCGGATGGCTCCGTCCACCGGGTCCTGTCCGCCATCTGAACTTGCCAGGGCCGCGAGCGCCAGAACATGCGCCTCATCAAAACCTGGCATGGGATGAACGGTCGTCACCTTTAGTTCATTCTGGGTGAGCGTACCTGTCTTGTCGGAGCACAGGACGTTCATCGTCGCTGCTTCATCGACCGCCGAAAGCCGTGTGGGAAGAATGCCCTGTCGTGCCAGAGCGCGTGCGCCGAGCGCGGCCGCAAGGGTAAAGGTTGCTGGAAGCGCCACCGGTATGGAGGCCAGAACCGCAGTCAGAATGAGGGGGATGATTTCGCTGAGCGGCATTTTCAGAAAGGCTGCATAGGCCACCAGCAGCACGATGATGACGCCATTGAATGCTGCAAGATTGCGCACCACGCGCAGCACGGCCTTTTGCTGGGAACTTACGACATGGGCAGTGCGGACGAGTTCTGCCGTCCGTCCGAACTTGGTGCGTATTCCTGTCGCCGTGACTTCGGCCTCGGCTTCCCCCCGCCGTACCAGCGCTCCTGCATAGGTGTCTACACCCGCACCAGCTTCGATGGGGACCGATTCGCCCGTGAGCATAGACTGGTCGAGCAGGACTTCGCCGCCGGTGAGGTGCACGTCCGCCGCCACCACCGCACCCAGGGAAAGTTTCACCAGATCGCCCGGCACCAGCTGGGTTGCGGGCAGAGTTTTCCACGCGCCGTCGCGCCGGACCGAGGCATTGAGCGCCAGCCGCGACTTGAGTGCCGCAAGTGTCGCCTGCGCACGGCTCTCCTGGAAGAGCCCGAGAGCGGCATTGAAGACCAGCAGAAGGGCGATGATCGCCGCCTCGATATATTTGCCAAGCGCGATTTCCAGAACGATGGCAGCTTCGAGCATCCAGGGAACCGGTGCCCAGAATTTTTCAAGCGCCATGCGAAAGGGATGGACGCTCGTGTCCGGCATCGCGTTCGGCCCGAACTTCTGCAGCCGAAGGCTGGCCTCTTCGCTCGTCAGGCCCTTATGGGCGTCGGTGGCGGTAAGGCCGGGGGGGTGGCCCCCATCGGCAGGAGGCGGAGTTGTGTTCGAGACAGGATTGTTCATGGTCTTAACCCTACGCCCTTCGCTCGGAAATTGCTCAAAGCGTGCTGACATGCGCTCAGGCACGAATAGCCGTTTCCTGGCCCGCCGGCGAGCCGTTAAGGACTTGCGCCCCGCGGCGCGACCTCAGAGCGGCGCCTCACCAAGCCCGAAAAGAGCCTGGTGGGGCTGTTGGAAGACAAGAAACCCTGCAGCGAGGGTGGGGCGGGAAGCCCCGCTGATGGCCGGGGAGTAGAGAAAAAAATATTCAATTTAAACAAGTGATTATGAATTTTCGGCGGTATTCAGGCCGTGGCGCGCCCCTTCAAAATTCCCGGCCGGGACCTGTCCGGATTGGGGGAACGCCTGGCTGGCAAGCCCGCGTCCGGTCCCTCAGGGAGAAGCCGTGGCAGGCAAAGGAGCGGCTCCTGCGCTTCCTTGACCACGTGGGGGGAAGTCAGGCTTCAACCACGCTGCCTGTTGTCGGCGGCACGCGTCCTGCCATGAGGCTCGTCCTGCGCAATCTCATACGCCAATGGTCAATTGCGCAGGATGCATTTGGGTGGCGTCCGGTAAAATGTCATACGCCACTGGCGGCCTGCGGACATCTTTTAGAATTCTGTTCTGGTGATGCGACGCCATCGCGAGGGTAAGGGCGTTCAGCAATTTTCCATCAGGTCGCTGCCGAAAGAAACTGAGGCTGTCAAAGCCAGAGCGTCTCAAGGAACAGGTAATTCCTGTCCCTTTTCCTGTGCCAATGACGCAAACGCCTTTCATGGCTTTCTGAACTGAATACATAGAGCGCTGGGCAAAGGCCCCAGGGCGCCGGAGATCTTCAGCTGATCGGGTCAAAGTCGCAACCGCCTTCAATGGCAAGCCTCCACGTCGAGCTGGAGGGGTCTAAAGGAAATCGCGTCAGCGCTTCAGAGCCTCCCGCTGAGCGGCTTCTGTTCAGGCTGCATGGTTTCGCGTCAGCAGGGACGCAAATGGCCGGCCCAAAGATCGCGCACGTCCGGAGGTCTGCGAAGATCGGCCTCGCCAGGGTGGCAACCCCTGGCCGCTCTCCTTGAGGCCTGCCACGGGTGATGCCTTGGCTCACCGCCGCCCTGGAACGAAAAGTCACTGTCTTTGCTATTGCTGGGAAGGGTTGTTCGCGGCATGCTTCCTCTCAATGCTCAATTTTTTCGATCCCGACTTTCTCATCGTGCGGGCCGATGTGCACATCGAGGACATCGAGCCACCTATCAGGCGCATCCTCGAGCTGCCGCTCGATCTCAATTTCGCGCAGCTGCACGAAGTGCTGCAAGCTGCCTTTGGCTGGACCGACAGCCACCTTCACCAGTTCAACCTCGGTGGCCTCACCATCGGTGCCCCGGAATTCAACGAGGATGACCTTGATGGACCTCGCACCTTCGAGGCCTCCGAGGTCCGTCTCAGGGACCTCACATTCCCTGACGACCCCGATCCTACCCTTATCGTCATCTATCAGTATGATTTCGGCGATGACTGGCGCCACCATATCGTTCTGCGCCGCCAGCCGCGCGAGGAGGCCGCTACCTACCCGCGTTGTGTGGATGGAGTTCGTTCTGGTCCGCCGGAGGACGTCGGTGGTAGCAGTGGCTACGCCGAATTTCTTGAGGCCTGGCAGGATCCCTCCCATGACGAGCACAAGGCCATGCGCCGCTGGGCAGGTCGCAAATTTGACCCCGAGCGTTTTGATCTTAAGGCTACCAACAAGGCGATCGCGCAGGCGCTGCGCGCAGCAAAAGGCGGTTACAGGTTCAGAGGCGAGGATGCGGGCTAGCCGGCGAGCAGCCTTATCGCGAGTGCTTAGACCGTGTCCGGCCCTTCGTTGCCACAGCCGCCGGTGGCATCAGCCCTTTCTATCCTGTCTATGGACGGCGTTGCAGCCGCCTCTTATCTTTGCAACCACGATCACAGCTGCCCCGGCGTCCTAAAGTGTCAGGCAAAAGCGTAGCCGATACCTGAGGAGCTGATCCTCGAGCGCTCTGTGTGGGTTTGTGGGCGAGGCACACTGAGCGCATGGTCCTGCCTTGACGGCGTGGTCGCGCCTCGCTTCAGCCCTGGTTCCCGCATTCCCTTGGCTACCACCACAAACCGGTCTTCACATCACTTTATCATCCTTCGAAAATTGAGTTCGTCGCGTCCGAATTGCCCGTCACATACAAACTCCGGAATAGCCGTAGTCTCTTTGTCTCTTGCGCCAACCAGTACTTGCCAACCGACTGCGGCCTTCTTCTGTCAGGTGCCCATATCCTTCTGTTTGGATCGTGAATATTCCGCGCGCAAAGGTGGGTTTCTCCCATCGTGCCCAGCGCACAAGCAGCGTAGGCAGCGGCGCGGTCGGCTCGCAAGTCAGACTGAACCCTGCGGCATGGATTTCGCTGCAAATACGCTATTTCGTAATTTGCGGCTCAGGAGCCCGCATTCAGGCAAGCAGCAGAGCTTTCAGCCGTTCGGCGGGCTTAGTCTGCGCAGGGCACAATCTCGCCTGGCACAGCTCCTCAACACCGCTCTTGCCCGCAAGCCTCGAACGCAACCTCGGTTGTCCACTTAATCGAATCGGGTCGCCAAATGTC
>JAKAVI010000297.1 GCA_021817355.1 Pseudomonadota bacterium
TATCATTAATACCTGTTTGTGAACCTATTGCCGTGCTGGATAAAAAGCAATATCGTTGATACTGCTTTTATGCAGGTGCGACAACGGGTGCGGCTGACCGTCTATACCGATTATGCGCTGCGGCTTCTGATGTATGTGGCACTGAGGAGCGAAGGCCTCGTCACCATCCAGGAGGTGGCCAAGGCCTACGGCATCTCGCGGAACCATCTCATGAAGGTGGCCTATGACCTTGGCCGCTTCGGCTTTCTGGAGACCGTCCGGGGCCGCGGCGGCGGCTTGCGCCTGGCCCGCGCCCCCGAAAAGATCAGACTTGGCGATGTGGTGCGCAAGATGGAGGAGGATTTTACGCTGGTAGAATGCTTTGCCGACGGCTCCAGCACCTGCCGCATTGACGGGTCCTGCCGGTTACAGCATGTCCTCAGCGATGCGCTGAAAGCCTATCTTGGTGTCCTTGATCGCTACAGTCTTGCCGATCTGACCACACGCAATGCCTCTCTCGCAAAGCTTCTTCTGGTTGGCGGATAGATGATGACTTCTCCGCTTAAGACCCCGATCTGTGATCTTCTGGGCTGTGATGTTCCCATCGTTCTTGCCGGCATGGGCGGGGTTGCCCGGTCTGATCTTGTTGCCGCCGTTACAAATGCCGGCGGCTTTGGCCTTCTGGGCATGGTGCGTGAAAGCCCCGCGCTCATCGCTGCGGAAATCGCCCGCGTGCGCAGCCTGAGCGCGCGGGAGTTTGGTGTCAGTTTGATTCCGGCGGCAACGCCCCCAGAGCTCTTTGACGCTGAACTTGCCGCCTGCATCGACGCGCGGGTTCCGGCGGTGGCTCTCTTCTGGGATCTGTCCAGCGCTGCGATCGCACGCCTGCGCGCGGCCTCTGTTCTGGTCCTCTGCCAGGTCGGCAGCACGCAGGAGGCGCACGCCGCCGTCAAAGCCGGTGCGCACATCATCATCGCCCAGGGCGCCGAAGCCGGGGGCCATGTGCGTGGTACCACGGCCTTGCGACCATTGCTGGCCGAAATGGTGCCGGAGCTTCAGGTTCCGGTGCTGGCAGCAGGTGGCCTCGTCGACGGAGGGCAGGTTGCGGAAGTCCTCGCCCTGGGCGCGCAGGGCGCGATCATCGGCACCGCCTTTCTGGCGACCGAGGAATCCTTCGCCCACGACTATCACAAGCAGCGCATCGTCGAGGCACCTCAGGGCGCGCCCATGCGTACGCGCGCCTTCCATGTCAACTGGCCGCCGGACGCGGATGTACGGGTCCTGCCCAATTCCGTCACGGAAGGACGCCGGGGTGATCCTTTTTCTGGTACGCGCACCGTGATCGGTGAGGAAGGCCCGCGCCGGATTTGGCTCTTCAGCACCGATTCACCCTTGCGCGACATGACCGGCGATTTCGAGGCGATGGCACTTTATGCCGGCGAGGGGGTGGGCGCGATCACCACCATCGTTCCGGCCGCAGAGCGGCTGCGTCGCATCTGTGCGCAGGCCGAAGACGTTCTTGCCACGGCGCCGAGGGACGGCCGCGTTGCCGTCACGCAGAGGGATGAAGACCCCGAGCCGGCATCACGGGTGTGCTATGCGCGACAGGGTGATGACGTCTATGCGGGCTTTGCCGCGCCTAAAGAGATACTCGTCTTTCTCAACGAACTCCTCGAGGCCGAGCGTGCCGGCGCCCGCATCACCGCGCGCACCGCTGTTGATACCAGGGACGAAAGCCTTGCGGCCCTGATGCAGGACATCCGCCGCGATGAAGCCCACTGGTGTGCCATGCTCCTGAAGTGGATCTCGCAGCTGAACGGGACTGCGAGCCCCAGGATCGGCGATTTCTACGGCAAATGTCTTGCCATCCCGGATCTTTACGAGCGGGCGCGTTTCATTAATCGCGGTCAGGGCTGGGTGGTGAAGAGGCTGAAGACGATGCTGCCGCGGATCCGCGACGACGCCCTGCATGCCGATCTGACGGCCATGCTGGGCGGGCATGACGACAATATCCGTCGCAGCCAGACGCTGCTTTCAGGGCCGTTGGCGGAAGATACAGCCGACTGAACGAAAGTTGGCTCAACGCGCCTTCAGAAAGTCACGCAACACGACAGCCTGATTCTGCTCTTGGTTGCGCGCTGAATAAAGCAGGGTAACCGGTCCTTTCTCCAGCAGCTGGCAGAGCCGCTCCACGGCTTGCGGCATGGCCTCAAGTTCGGCCCAGTAGCGCGCGTAGAATTGAGGCCAGCGCGAGGGCTCGTGACCAAACCATTTTCTCAAGGCCGTGCTGGGGGCGATCTCCTTCAGCCAGATCACATCGGCGCGTTCGTCTTTGCCGAGCCCGCGTGGCCACAGACGGTCGACGAGAACGCGTGTGCCATCTGCTTTGGCGCGGGGCTCATAGACGCGCTTGATCGAAAGTTTTTCCATGCGCTCTCCTTCTGGTCCTTCGGCATCGACGCCCTGGCCGACGCGGACCCCAAAGGCGCAGATCCTATTGCCACACCATAGCGCCGCAGCATGCGGCAGGCGCGCCCTCCACGCAGCCTAGCTGTGGAACCTGAGGGCGCGCCCCCGGTCCTGTTCCTCACGCGCTGCCCGCGTGCGCACGCGCAGCAGATCGCGCTGCGCCACCAGCCCGACGAGTTCACCACTCCTGCGGTCGATGATCGGAGCCCGTCCGATATCTGCGGCCACCATCCGGTCCGCGAGCGCCCCGGCGACGTCGTCGCCATAACCGACGAAGAGGTTACCTTCGTCGGCATGGTCGCGCAGCGTATCACCTTCTTCCCAACCCTCGCGGGTCCAGCGCAGCACATCTGAGCGTGACACCAGTCCCAGCACATGATTGCCTTCGTCGACGATGGGATAGCTCTTGTGGCGCTTATCCTCGGGCACGGAGTCGAAGAACGCCACCGCTTCGGAAATAGGCAGCGACGCGCCCAGGGTGTCGACCCGCGTCGCCATGATGTCCTGCACGCGCATGACATCGAAGGGATCGACCGCATACTCATAGGAGAGATGCTGGCCGCGCCGGGCGAGGCGTTCGGTGAGGATCGAGCGGCGCATCGTCAGCACCGTGGTGGCATAAGCTGCCACGCAGGCCACGAGTACGGCGGGCATGACATTGAGATCACCTGTGAGCTCGACCGCAAACACCGTGGCTGTCAGCGGCGCACGCATGGTACCGCCGAGGACCGCCGACATCGCCACGAGCGCCCAGAAGCCGACATCTCCGAAGGGCAGAATATGGGCTTCGATGGCGCCGAGGGCGCCGCCCATCATGAGAAGTGGTGCGAGCACGCCGCCCGAGGTCCCCGAGGACAGTGCTGCAATCCACACCACCGCCTTGCCGATGAGCAGCCAGATCGCCGGCCCGAGGGCGAGCTGTCCTGAAATCAGTGCCTGGATATTGCCGTAGCCGACACCGAGAACGGCCGGATCGTACCAGCCGACAAGCCCAACCACGATGCCACCGAGCGCCGGCCACCACATCCAGTGCAAAGGCAGCTTGTGAAAGAGATCCTCGACCGCGTAAAGCGTGACTGACATCAGCCCCGATTGCAGACCGGCGACGATGCCGATGAGAGCGCAGAGCGCAAGCCCCCACCATGGCATGTCGGGCGCGCCGGTATGGGGAAAGAGCGGCCAGGCACCAACCAGAAAGGGCCGCCACGCCGCTGCCACTGCCGCCGAAAGCGCCACCGGCACGAAGCTGCGCGGCTTCCATTCAAAGAGAAGAACCTCGACCGACAGCAGCACGGCGGCCACGGGGGTACCAAAAATCGCGGTCATGCCGGCGGCGGCGCCGGCCACCAGGAGAGTTTTGCGTTCTGCCGAACTGAGGTCGAAGAACTGCGCGAAGAGTGAGCCGAGCGCCCCGCCCGTCATGATGATCGGGCCTTCAGCACCGAAGGGGCCGCCGGTGCCGATTGCGATCGCCGAGGACAGCGGCTTCAGGAGCGCAACCTTGGGCGCGATGCGACTTTCGCCGATCAGGATAGCTTCGAGCGCTTCGGGAATGCCGTGCCCCCGGATCTTGTCCGAGCCATAGCGCGCCATGATGCCGACAATGATGCCTCCCACCACCGGGATGAGGATCGACTGCGGACCAAGTTTCATGCCCGCAAGATTGTAGGGCCCAGCCGAGAGGATGTGGGAATAGGCAAGGTTGGTGAAGACGGCAATCAGCTTCAGGAGGGCCCAGGCCGAGGCCGCGCCGAAGCTGCCGGTGACAAGGGCCATGGCGCAGAGAACCAGAAGGCGCGGGTCGGCGCTGAAGTCCCGGAGCCGCTCCGGACGGGGCGGGGTAATATTGGCTTTCTTCATGGTCATCTGGGTGTTTGGCCGGCGCTTTATATCGTGTCACGATATAAAAGCAATGGCGTCTTCTTCCCCCGCAGGCGCTATCCGGCTCCGGCGATCGCGTCCGTCGGTGGGGCCTTGCGATGGGGGAGGCGTCGCTCGCCGCGAGAGCCCTGGGCGAGGGATTTGGGTGATGCCAGTAACCAGCGGCCAGGCTCTGCCCCCGCCCCGGCCAGCTGAGCGCGCATAAATCAGGCTGGGCCGGGTAGGTTGAGCTTCATGGGGGAGATCCGATGCGAGGCGTCGTCCTCAACCCCCGAGGCCTATCCACGGGCCTTTTGCGATGACCGCAGCACGCCAGGCGCTGACCCAAAGTCAAGCTGCGGACGAGCCCGGCAACAAAGGGGCAGGTGCAGAAAACACGCGGTCATCCTGCGGTCGTTAACCACAACCGGTGTTGCTTGGGAAGTAGAGGATCTGCGCAACAGCGAAGCGTCCTGCATCTTGTAAAGAGACTGCGATGGGAAAGGCCGGGCGAATGAGGACTTTTCCGGTGCTCGTGCGTCACCGGTTCACGCCTGACCCAACGTCATGTGGTCCACTCAACGGCAGGCTAAAGAACATCCGTCAGGCGTTGTGGGCCCAACTTTGCATGCCCAGTCACAGCGCGTGATTTTGCAGTGCCACACATATGGCGCCTCGCGCCGCAATGCAGCAATTTTCTCAAGCCCGCGACAGTTTCGCCGCGCATGAATTTTCCGGCCCATGATCAGGGATTTCAGTGCATGCTGATCGCAAATGTATCTGTGGGAGGGCAAGATGGACATTTACGCACGCAGATTATTCACGATCGCAGCAGCCTATAATTTCATCTGTTCCGTACCTGGCTTTCTTTCGACAACGCCTTTCGCCGCGCGGCTCGGCCTTGCTCCGGCGATTGACCCCACCGACCTGCACATCGCGCTGGTTCTTGTGGTTACGTTTGGCTGGGGCTACTGGAAGATTGCACAGGATCCCGTTGCGAACCGACCGATCATCGTCCTTGGCATTGTCGGCAAGGTTCTGGTTGCGCTCTTCGGCTATCTGGACTGGTTGACGGGTCATGCCAGTGGCACGGTTGCGCTCGTCGTCACCGGGGACGCGATCTTCGCAGCGCTTTTCTACCATTATCTGCGGTACAGGATGCCCGGGAGCCAGACTGCTAAGGGCATTGCGCGATGAAAAAGACGATCACCGTTTTTGGCGCTACCGGCACGGCCGGGAGCGCCTGTGTGGACGAACTTCTCCGCCAGGGTATGTTCCAGCCGCGCGTTCTGGTGCGCAAAGCCGGTCAGGAGGAAAAGACCTCCGGACCTACCCAAAAAGCTGCGGACGACAAACGGCGCCTCTACGACCGCTGGGCGAGCTGCGGCGTCGAGATCCGGCAAACCAACCCAACCGAGCAGATCGATCTAATCGCCGCGCTGAAAGGCACGGACTATCTGGTCTCCTGCGTCCCCTATTCGGCGACCGAATCGCAATACCCGCTGATATGGGCTGCCAAGGAGGCAGGCGTCCAACGCTTCGTGCCTTCCGAATTCGGTTTCATCTATGAGTGGGAACAGTTCTGGCCCACCGCCACCTCGCATCGCCAGATGGCACGGCAGAAGGCGTTCATCCGCCGCGTCATAGAACTTGCGGGTCTTGAATGGACCATCATTCCGGCGGGGCTCTGGCCCGAATACTACATGATCGAACCGGTGTGCGTGCATGGTGACGGCAATCAGAAGGTATCATGGTCAACGGGCGCGGATGTCGGCCGCATCATTCCCCATGTGCTGGCCCACCCGGCCTCACGCAACGCCGTCTGTCCCGTTGCCGCAACCGCCTATCTGTCGTGGAACGAACTGCTGGCGGCGCGGGAAAAATTTCTGGGGCGCAAGGTTGAGCGTCTCTATATGGACAGCGCCACGTTCCGTGCCGCCTATGCCCAGAACAGCTCCCCACTGACCGAGGTGCTGATGGGAATCGGCGTCGCGGCAACAGAATGTCCGGAAGGCATGCCACTTTGGGCCAACTGGAACGCGCTGCATCTTCCCGACTTCCGCGGCATGGGGCTCGACGCACTCTTTCGCGACGTGGTTGAGCCGTTCGTTGCCGCCACCATGGCCGGTTTTGCGGCCGTGACGGGACACTGAGGGCTCCGGAAGGGGGCCGGATACTGGCCTGTTCTGCTAGGCTTTGTCGGGGTCGACGAGCAGGCTGCCTGCCTTGATCGCAAGAATTTCGTTGCAGCCGTCTTCGATCAGCGCCGCTCTTGCGTCACGCAAAAGCTTTTCGAGCGGATAGGCGCGTGTCATGCCGTTACCGCCGAACATCTGCAAGGCATCATTGGCAACCTCGAACGCGGTCTGGGTACAAGTCACCTTCGAGCAGATCGAGGCATGAAGCGCGCGTTTGCCCGAAAGGGCATTGAAACGGGCGACACGCCGCGCCAGCGCGCGTGCAGCCTCAGTGCGCCGGAGCATATGGAAGAGGCGGTAGCGCACATTCTGATGATGGATGATCGCCACGCCTCCCTGCCGGCGATCATGGGCATATTCAAGCGCCAGCTCGTAGGCGGCGCGGGCCACGCCGACGAACGTCGTTCCCATCCCTGAATTGGCTTCGGTCAGGATGTCGTACACGGCGTCGGTATAGCGGTCAGGACCTGCCGCAATGAAGCGGGTTGGAACTTCGACATTGTCGAAGAATATTTCACCCTGTGGAACGCAACGCTGCCCCATCTTGTCGAGCGGTTTGCCGCGCGTGATGCCGGGCTTTCTGAGATCGACGTAAATGCAGATGCCTTCGCGACCCTGTCCACGGTCAAAGGTGGTGTAGAGAATGCAGACATCGGCCGTGACACCGTTTGATACCCATGCCGATTTCTGGCCGTTAAGAACCACCCGATCGCCCTTCAAGGTTGCGATCAGGCTGGGGCGGTCATAGGAACCCTGCGGGTGCCCTGCCTGCCGGTCCCAGTCAAGCATGTCGGAACCGGCGACCGGTTCGGTGATCCCCCAGCAGCCCACATAAGGCTGTGGAAACGCTTCCAAAAGATCGAGCCGGCCCCAGCGCATCGCCATCATCTGTGGCAGCCCGCTTGCCCCGATCGAGATGCCAAGGCCCGCATCGCCCCAGCCCAGTTCCTCGTTCATCATCGACTGCAGATCGACAAGATCGGCCGGCGAAAGATCCGATGTGAGAATCGCGTCCAGCCCGAGCGCCCGGTATTTATCGAGGACAGTCCAGTAGGACGAACCTTTGGCGATCATCTCCTCAGCGCTGAGCCTGTCGAGCTTTATGCCTTCGGGCCGCATCACCTCCTTGGCGAAACGGTGGAGGAGTTCGAGCGTCTCCTGCTTCAGGCCGCTGAGCGGTTCCTCAAAACCGGTTCCAGGCAGTTCGACATGCAACTCGCATCTGGGCAGGCCCGTCACCTCCGGGCACAGCGCTTTGCTCGCAACCTGCACTGCCATATCACTTCGCCCCGCTGGTTTTTGCGCCATTATGGTTGATCGGCGAGTCTGCGCATGATCACGCTCCCACGGCATTTTTGCTCCGTGAATGCGGCATGACGTAGCAACACGGAGAGTGTGCGCTGCATCATGCTTTGCCGCAGCGCACGTCAGGGCGCCGGTAAAACATGCAACACATGCTCGCGAATGCTTTCATCCCGGCGCGCAATCCTTTCATGATGTCCCTTGTGCGCCGCGGAGTTATTGCGTCGCGTTCAACCGCGTGACCCGACGTTGGCGGAACATTCGCGCTCTTGCCCGCGTCACAGCTCGCAAGGATGCCGGCCAGACTTGCCGTGTTGTCCGGCTCGCGGCTCGCGCGTCGTCTTGCTTCTGATCAGTTGAGCCCTTGCACCAGCAGGGCGATGAAGCCCGGCTCTTGTCCTGTGGGAGATGTGCCTGGGACCGGCCTTATTCAGCTCAGCGAGTTCCCACCACCGAGGTCCTTGAGGAACAGCCGTGCCTCGACAGGCGCCTGGCCTGGGATCGTCTGGGCGCATGGCAGGCGGCGTGGCCGGCTCTGGCCATCGGCGAGCACGATATCGTTCTTTGCAAGGCGAGCACGGGGCGAGGGGTGTGAGCGCTTAAGATCGCGACACGGCGCCACAGAGGACGCCCTTGCCCATCGCCACCGCCGATGGTGCCGGCAGCAAAGGCGCGTGCGGTCAGGCCTGGGTGAACTGATCGATGATCTTGCGCAGGCTTGGTGCGATGTCAGGACGGGTCAGGCCCACGGCCACATTGGCCTGCAAAAAGCCGACCTTGTCGCCACAGTCGAAACGGGCGCAGTTGGTTCTGACACCATGGAAGGGCATACGTCCGATCAACCGCGCCATCGCATCGGTGAGCTGGATTTCGCCGCCGGCACCGGTTTCGTGCTTGTCCAGTTCCGCGAAGATTTCCGGCTGCAGGATATAGCGTCCGATGATGCAGAGCCGCGACGGCGCAACTTCGGGTTTGGGCTTTTCAATCACGCCCTTGACCTCGACGGCATTGCCGCGCACGACGCCGGGTGTGATGACGCCATAGCGGCTGACCTCGTCGAGCGGCTTTTCCTCGGCGGCGACGATGACCCCGCCGCCCACGCGATGATAGGCCTCGATCATCTGGGCCAGGCAGGAGGGCTCGCCGATCATCAGATCATCGGGCAGGAGCACGGCAAAGGGTTCGTCGCCGACGAGATGGCGGGCCGACCATACCGCATGGCCAAGACCCAGCGGGCGCTGCTGACGGGTAAAGCTCACCGAGCCGGTCACCGGCAGATCTTCCAGAAGCCCGTTCAGGGCCTCGGTCTTGCCCCGTTCACGCAGCAGCGCCTCAAGCTCATAGGCATGATCGAAATGGTCTTCGATGATGTGCTTGCCCCGTCCGGTGACGAAGATGAACTGCTCGATGCCAGCCTTCATCGCTTCTTCGACGGCGTACTGCACCACCGGCTTGTCGACCACTGGGAGCATTTCCTTGGGCACCGCTTTGGTGGCGGGCAGAAACCGTGTCCCCATGCCCGCGACGGGCAGCACTGCGATGCGAACGGGTTTGATCATGAGCTCGTCTGAACGAAGGGTGAGGGCCTCGGACCTGTCTTAGCGGCAAAGCCTGCACGCGTCCATGTACAGGGTGCCAGGAGGCAGCAAAAGGTCCAGCCACATAGAGAAATCGTCACGCAGCGTAAGGTTGCACAGCGGATTGTCAGGGCCCGCTAAAGCTGGTTTGCTGCGCCAAATTTTTGAACGAGGCGATTTCATGATCGGGATAACCTCCTGGGGAGCTTATGTGCCGCGGCTGCGCCTTCAGCGCAAAAGTGTCGGCAGTGCCAATGCCTGGTTTGCCCCTGGTCTGGCACGGGCCAAAGGTGAACGGGCCATGGCCAATTGGGATGAGGATGCGCTCACCATGGCGGTGGAGGCCGGTCGTGCCTGCCTGCCGACGCCTGATCCCCTCAGCGGCCGTGCCCACCTCGATGCACTCTATTTTGCCTCGACCTCGATGCCCTTTAGCGATCGCCTCAATGGCGGGATTGCCGCCCGTGCGCTGGGCCTTCGTGAGGCCGTATCGGCACTTGATGTCACCGGCTCGCAGCGCGCCGGAACCTCGGCGCTGCTCTCTGCCCTTGATGCAGTGGGCGCCAGCCGGGCCAAGGCGGCGCTCGTGATGGCGAGCGACAGGCGCAAGGCCCGCGTGGCCAGCAGCCAGGAGCTTTCCTACGGTGATGCGGCCGCAGCCCTCGAACTCGGCCAGGACAATATCCGGGCCCGTTTCATCGCCAGCCATACACTCAGTATCGACTTCATCGATCATTTTCGCGGTGCGGGCGAGGAGTTCGACTATGGCTGGGAGGAACGCTGGATCCGCGATGAGGGCTACAGCAAGATCGTGCCCACGGCGATCAAGGCCCTGCTGGAGAAAACTGGAGTTAGCGCCAGCGACATCGCGCACATCGTGATCCCTACCGCTTTCGCCAAGCTCGATGCCAGTCTCGCCAAGCAGTGCGGGCTCAATCCCGAGCGCCTGGTCGAGGATTATGCCGACCGCATCGGCGATGCCGGGACGGCGCAGCCGCTCCTGATGCTGATTGCCGCGCTCGAGCGGGCCAAGCCGGGAGAAAAAATCCTCGTCGCCCAGTTTGGCAATGGTTGCGATGTGCTGCTGTTCGAGACCACGGCCTCGCTCGCCGAAGCCCAGCGCGGCAGCCTTGTGGCGGCCCTGTCGCGGCGCAAGGAAGAAACCAACTACATGAAGTATCTTGCCTTCAACGGGCTGATTGAACTTGAGAAGGGCATGCGGGCGGAGGTCGACAAGAAGACCGCCCTCACCGTGCAGTATCGCAAGTCGGACATGCTGACGAGCCTTGTCGGCGGCAAATGTGCCCGCTGCGGCACCGCCCAGTTCCCGCGCTCGCGGATCTGCGTCAATCCCAATTGCAAGGCGGTGGACAGCCAGGAACCCTACAGCTTCGCCGAGCGCGAGGGTTCCGTCTTGTCCTGGTCGGCAGATTTCTTGACCTATTCGATGGCGCCCCCCAATCATT
>JAKAVI010000283.1 GCA_021817355.1 Pseudomonadota bacterium
TTCCTATCTGGTCATGAGTTTAAATTGAATCATCAGATTGATGCCGCCACCGACGACAACATCGGCCGCCGAAAAGCGGTCGCCCAGAAAATAGGGCCGGTCCTTCAGATGGCTGTTGAGAACCTCTTCCACCTCCTCGGGCGGGGCCCAGCCCATCATGCCATAGACATGATTGATGTTCAGCCGGCGGGCGATGAAGGCCGGCTCCAGTACGCCCGAGCGATAGGCCAGCCACGAGACATAGTCGCCGCGCAACGGCGCGCCGACAGTGGGTGCAAGCCCGGCCTGGGGGAACTGATCGGTCAGGTAAAGCGCGATGGCGCTGGTCTCGAACACGATCTGTCCATCATGCGCCAAGGCTGGGACCTTGCCATGGGGATGCGGATTTTGCGGATCGCGGGCACCGCTGCCATCGGCCCGGCGAATATTCGTGACCGTGCGGGTCTTGTAGGGAACATGCAACTCTTCCAGCAACCACACGATGATGCTCGAGCGCGAATTCGGCAGATGGTAGAGCGTAATCATGGCTTTTCTTTCTCTAGAGTGCGCGGCGCAAGCCCGGTCCTTGCGCACGGTGAGAAGAACCCGACGCGCAAGGCAAGCCTAAGGGCGGCGCTGGGCGGCGGCAAGCGCAGTAAGGCGCAGGACGCTGGCAAGCGGATTGGTGCCGCGGGCAGCATCGATGTGACTGACATAGAGGGCAAGACTTTGGCCAGCCCGGGCCGCCTCGGCCTCCAGCACCCGCCAGAATTCCGGTTCGAGCGCCACCGAAGTGCGGTGGCCCAGAAGCGTGAAGGAGCGTTTCTTGAGGCTCACGGTGCGCGGTCCAGAAGGGGACGGAAGGTGAGGGCCTTGAGGTCGGCGGCAAGGCTGCGGGCCCGGCGCTGCGGCGGCATCAGCAGGCGCGGGCGGCGCAGCGCGCCAACATGGCCCGCAACCAAAATGGCGTTGCGATTGGTAAATCCTGGCCGGTCGAGCAGGCGTACATGACGAAACAGGATTTTCAGCTTCGCGCCGATGTCATGGGGCCAGGGATCCTCGTCGTCGGCGACGATCAGATTGAGCAGGACAAGGCCGCGCGGGCGCAGTCGTGCCTTCACGCTGGCAAAGAAGTCCGGGCTGAGCAGATGGGCGGGGATCTGTTCACCCATATAGGCGTCAAGGACGATGGCGTCGAAACGCTGGCGCGTGCCGTTCAGAAACTCTGCACCATCGCCCGTGTGCTGTTCGATGGCCGCTGGCATGTGAAAATAATCCCGCGCGATCACGAACGCGGCCGGATCGATATCCACCGCCACAAGCGAGGCACCTTTTTGATACAGCATGTTCGCCAGGGTCCCACCGCCACAGCCGATGAGGGCAATGCGCTGGGCCCGGCTCTGGCGTATCAGCCCGTAAAGAGCATGAACATATTCGGCGAGGCTGACCCCGTTGCGATCTGCTTCGCTTTGATGTCCGCTGCCGCGCCAGTACGACACCGTTTGGGTGGCGTTGTTCTGCTCGATGACGGCTGCAAGGGAAGTGTACTGTGAGCCCGTACGCACGCGTTAACTAGGTCCGATCATATCTTCGGGGCGGACGATGGCATCAAATTCCTCGGCCGTCACATAACCGCCCTTGACGGCTTCCTGCTTTAAGGTGGTGCCGTTCTTGTGTGCGGTCTTGGCGATCTTGGCGGCGTTGTCATAGCCGATCTTCGGTGCGAGCGCGGTGACGAGCATGAGCGAGCGTTCCAGGCCCGCCTTGATGTTGTCCAGCCGGGGCACGATGCCGATGACGCAATGATCGGTGAAGCTTTCCGCGGCGTCTGACAGAAGACGCACGCTCTGCAGGAAATTATAGGCCATCACGGGATTAAAGACATTCAGTTCGAAATTCCCCTGGCTGTCGGCAAAGCTTAAGGCCGCATGATTGCCGAAGATCTGCACCGCGACCTGGGTCATGGCCTCGCACTGGGTCGGGTTGACCTTGCCGGGCATGATCGAGGAGCCGGGTTCGTTTTCCGGCAGCGACAGTTCGCCAAGGCCAGAGCGCGGGCCAGAGGCCAGAAAGCGGATATCCTGGGCGATCTTAAAGCAGGAGGCAGCAACGGTGTTGATGGCGCCATGGGCAAAGACCATGGCGTCATGCGCGGCCAGCGCCTCGAATTTGTTGGGCGCGGTGACGAAGCCAAGCCCGGTGATATGGGCGATGCGCGCGGCGACCTTTTCGGCAAAGCCGATCGGGGCATTGAGGCCGGTGCCGACGGCGGTGCCGCCCTGGGCCAGTTCCATCAGTCTGGGCAGGCTCAGTTCAATACGCTCGATGCCATTTGCAATCTGCTGCGCATAGCCTGAGAACTCCTGACCCAGTGTCAGCGGGGTTGCATCCTGGGTGTGGGTGCGGCCGATCTTGATGATGCCGGAAAACGCTCTCGCCTTTTCTGCAAGTGCCCGCTGCAGCTTGCTGAGGGCCGGCAGCAAGCGGCGGTGGATTTCCTCGGCGCAGGCCACGTGCATTGCCGTCGGATAGGTGTCGTTGGACGACTGGCTCATATTGACGTGGTCATTGGGATGGACCGGCTTCTTGGAGCCCATCTCCCCGCCCAGCATCTGGATGGCGCGATTGGACACCACCTCATTGGCATTCATGTTGGACTGGGTGCCCGAACCGGTCTGCCACACCACCAGCGGGAAATGGTCGTCGAGCTTGCCGTCGATTACTTCCTGGGCAGCCGCGACGATAGCCTGGCCGAGTTTGGGATCGAGGCGGCCGAGTTCCATATTGGTCTCTGCGGCAGCCCGCTTGACGATGCCAAGGGCCCGGATGATGGGCTGGGGCTGTTTTTCCCAGCCGATTTTGAAGTTGCCGAGGCTGCGCTGGGCCTGGGCACCCCAGTAGCGGTCGGCTGGGACTTCGATGGGGCCGAAGGTATCGGTTTCGGTGCGGGTTTTGGTCATGGGCGGGCCTCACGGAATTTCGCTGGGCCGCTCTTTAATCCCTAAGCCTGCACGCGTCCATGTATTGGGCGCTGGCTATTTCTTGCGGAAGGCGTCCAGGCTGACGACTTCACCAGGGGCAGCAGGTTTTTCGGCCGGCGTCTCGGCCGGGGGTGTGCTTGGCGCCTGCAGGCTCGGGGGGGGCGCGGCTGCGGGCGTTGTCTGGGCTTCCTGTGCCTCAGCAACTTTGAACTGCAGTCCGAACTGGACCCCGGGATCAACGAAAGCGGTCAGGGCAGCAAAGGGGATGACGAGCTCTGCCGGCAATTTGCGAAAGGTCAGCGTGACCTTGAAGTGATCCTCTTCAACCTTGAGATCCCAGAATTGATGTTGCAGGACGATGGTCATTTCATCCGGATATTGCTCGTGGAGAAATTGCGGAATGTCCACGCCGGGAAAATTGGTCTTGAAGGTCAGATAGAAATGATGGTTGCCCACCAGCGCCTGACGTTCGACGCGGCGCAGTGCATCGCGCACCACCCCGCGCAGGGCGCTGTCCATGAGAGCTTCGTAGCCGATAAAATCCTTGCTCATTGCAAACCTTTATTGGGGCCACAGTAGGCACCGCGCGAGCGCTGTCAATGTGCGGTGAGAACCCGCGCTTGCCCGCCATGGCGCGCCATGGCGCGTCTGGCTGGACCTGCCGCAACGCGGGCGGACGTTCCGGCGAGGAGGGTATGGTGTGCAAAAAGGGCCAGCGCTCCTGGGCCCACGTGTTTTGCGACCGCGCACGGGCGCAGCCCTGTGGAACCGGCGCCGTGGCGGTGCCTTGCGGCCTGCCCAATTTCCCTGCCCTGGGCGCAATAGGGCCGGAAAACGCGGCGCTCTGCCCCGCAATCTGCGTTGGCGCTGCGCCGGGGATCTTAGTTTGTCGCGAATTGCATTTGCTGCTCACGACCGTCGTATGAACATGATATGCACCTGCCGTCCGCCATGAACCCGCACGAGCCCGTCTCCACTCCCAGCCCCGAGCCCGCCCCCCGCATGGACGAGCAGTCCTCTGCCTTGGCGCTCCTGCGCGTGTTTCGTCACCGCAACTACCGGCTGTTTTTTTCCGGTCAGCTGGTCTCGCTGATGGGAACTTGGATCACGCAGGTGGCCCAGGGCTGGCTCGTCTATGATCTTACCCATTCGCCGCTGCTCCTCGGCGTCACCAGTTTTGCCGGTCAGATTCCTGTTTTCTTCATCACCTCTTTTGGCGGGATGGTGGCAGACCGGGTCGACCGCCGCCGCACGCTCATGATCACCCAGTCGCTCGCCATGCTGCAGGCTGCGACACTGGCCGCGCTCACGCTGAGCGGGCTCATCCAGGTGTGGGAGGTGGTGGCGCTCGCCCTCTTTAAGGGGGTTGTAAATGCCTTCGACGTGCCCACCCGTCAGGCCTTTACGGTGGACATGGTCGGGCGCGAAGACCTGCGCAATGCGATCTCGCTGAACTCCATCATGTTCAATCTTGCCCGCGTGATCGGCCCCAGCCTCGCGGGGGTCATCATTGCCATCTGGGGTACGGGCGTATGCTTTTCCATCGACGCCATCTCCTATGGTGCGGTGCTGATCGGCATTTTCCTCATGGTGGTGCCGCCACGGCCCAAGCGCGCGACCGGCAAGCCCTTTGCCGAACTGCGTGAAGGCTTCCACTATGCCTGGAATTCGCACACGATCCGCCTCACCCTGCTCCTGGTGTCGGTGCTGTCGGCATGCGGTGCCTCCTATGTCTCGCAAATGCCGGCGGTGGCCCGTGAGGTGCTGCATCAGAATGCCGCCGGGCTGGGCGCGCTGATGGCCGCGATCGGGGTGGGGGCACTCTTTGGGGCCTATGGCCTTGCCCGCGTCCCCGACCGCCACCTGCTGCTGACACCGATCCTGTCGGCACTTTGCTTCGGCCTGTCGCTGATCGCGTTTTCACAATCCCATATCCTCTGGCTGTCGATGCTGCTCTTGATGCCGGCGGGCTGTAGCCTGGTGCTGCTGGGCGGAGCGGTTAACACCATCATCCAGACGGTGAGCCCTGATCACGTCCGCGGTCGTATCGTGGCTCTTTATACCATGTCGTTCATGGGGATGATGCCCTGGGGCTCGCTGGCGCTGGGCTGGCTTGCCGACGAGATCGGCGTTGGTGAGGCCATCAGCCTGGGCGGGATGCTCTGCGTTCTTGCCGCCATCATCGCCTATTTTCTTCGCGGCCCGCGCTACAGGCTGGGCCAGCCCACGCTTGAGCGCGAAATGACGTGAGGGGGGAAAGTGGGGAGCTTCTGTTGCCCGGTGCTCCCCGAACCGCGCTTACCTAATTAGGCAGCGAGGGCCATTGCATTGTCGTTGGCACCTGTACGATCAGCCCGATAACGGCGGATACCATACCGGACGAAAGGTCAGCCTTTACACGTCTGTCGATCCTGTTTCGCCCCCACAGATGCCCACCTCAGACGTCAAGCCCGAGCCCGATGGGCATATGGTGGAGGCGCCGGGTACCGCCCCCGGGTCCAGTCCGCTTATTGCGCAGCCGTTTATCGTCATAGTCAGGGCAAGCCCTGGCCTGACTAATATAGGCCCCAACGCACAAGACTTAAAGGGTAGCGAATCGGGGCAGGGACAGCCCCCACGTCCGCTTGCTGCAAGCTTTTCTGTGATCAGTTGAACCTCGCGCCCTGGCCACTCGCCCCCGTCGCCTCAAGCTTGCTACAGTTCGCGGGCACTTAACGTTGCGATTCACGATGCAGCAATATCACGACCTGATGACACGCGTCCTCAACGAGGGGGTAGAAAAGCGCGACCGTACCGGCACTGGCACCCGCTCGATCTTCGGCCATCAGATGCGCTTTGATCTGGCGGCAGGATTTCCGCTGGTCACCACCAAGAAGCTCTTCACCAAGGCGATTATCATCGAATTGCTGTGGTTTTTGCGTGGGGACACCAATATCGCCTACCTGCACGAGCACAACGTCACGATCTGGGATGAATGGGCCGATGCCAAGGGCGAGCTGGGACCTGTCTATGGCCAGCAGTGGCGCTCCTGGCCGGATGGGGAAGGTGGGCACATCGATCAGATCGCTGATCTTGTTGCGGCGATCAAAACCAATCCTGATTCGCGCCGGCTGATCGTCACCGCCTGGAACCCGGCCGACATCCCGCGGATGGCGCTGCCACCCTGCCATTGCCTGTTCCAATTCTATGTTGCGCAGGGACGCCTCTCCTGTCAGCTCTATCAGCGCTCTGCCGACATATTCCTGGGGGTCCCCTTCAATATCGCCTCTTACGCGCTTCTGACGCTGATGTTGGCGCAGGTGTGCGGCCTGAAGCCAGGCGAATTCATCCACAGTCTGGGTGACGCGCATCTTTACCTCAACCATCTGGAACAGGCCCGCGAGCAGCTTGGCCGCAGGCCCTTTCCTCTGCCCGTCATGCACATCAATCCCGCGGTCCTGGATCTGTTCGCCTTCCGTCTGGAGGACTTCGAGCTCCTGAACTATCGCGCCCATCCCCATATCAAGGCCGAGGTCGCAGTGTGAGCCTTCTGATCCGTCCTGCCAGGCCTGAGGATGGGGCCCTCGTTTTTGCTTTCATCCGTGAACTTGCCGAATATGAACGCATGGCCGGCGAGGTGAGCGCGAGGCAGGAGGAGATCGCGGCGGCGTTGTTCGCCCCGGCGCCGCGGGTGTTTTGCCTCCTTGCCGAATGGCACGGTGAGGCCGCCGGTTTTGCTCTCTGGTTCTATAGTTTTTCCACATTCAAGGGCCGCCACGGCATCTATCTCGAGGACCTTTTTGTGCGTTCGCATCTGCGTGGCCGGGGTATCGGCAAGGCGCTCCTTGTCGAGCTCGCAAGGCGGGCCGTGGTCGAAGGCTGCGCCCGCCTCGAATGGAGCGTTCTTGCCTGGAACAGTCCCTCCATCGCCTTTTATGAAGGACTGGGTGCCAGGCGGCAGGATGGCTGGCACACTTACCGGCTCAGCGACGCGGCCCTCCGCCAGCTGGCAGGCTCGGGGTCCGAGCCATGAGCGCGGCCGCCCCCCAGATCGTTCTCATCGTGGCGCGGGCGCGCAATGGCGTCATTGGCAAGGACAATCATCTGCCCTGGCGCATTCCCGAGGATATGCGCCGGTTCAAGGCGCTAACCCTGGGTAAGCCTGTCATCATGGGGCGCAAGACTTTTGACTCCCTGCCGCAAAAGCCCTTGGCCGGCCGCACCAACATCGTTCTCAGTCATACGCTGATCTCGCGCGATCCGGCGGTGCTGGTGGCGGACACGCCGCGGCGGGCGCTGGAGCTGGCGCGGGCTGAGGCTCCCAAGGAGATTGCGATCATCGGTGGGGCAGAGGTCTATGGGGCATTCCTACCTTTGGCACAGCGCATCGAATTGACGCAGATCGATGCCGATGTGGCGGGCGACACCATCATGCCCGCCTTTGACGCGGAGAGCTGGCGCGAGAGCGCGCGCGCCGAACATGTCAGCCCCGATGGACTGAACTACGCCTTTGTCACCTTGGTGCGCGCTCGCCGCAGCTCTTGCCTTCAGCCCTGAAGGGATTAGCCTGACGGCGAAGGTGGAAGGGGGTGCGCATGAGCATTCGCGAAGTTGCAAGCGGGCTAAAGTTTCCCGAAGGTCCGGTGGCCATGGATGACGGCTCGGTGATCCTTGTCGAGATCCAGTCGAAGAAGATCACGCAGGTCAAGGCTGACGGCAAGACAAGGACCATCGCGCTCTGCAAGGGCGGTCCGAACGGCGCGGCCATCGGTCCTGATGGCGCGCTCTATGTCTGCAACAACGGTGAGAATTTCGTCTATCACCGCCGTCAGGGACTGACCATTCCGGGCCATGCCCCGGCCACCCATCAGGGCGGCTGGATCGAGCGCGTCGATTTGTCGACCGGAAAGGTCGAACGGCTCTATAGCGACTGCGACGGTGTCCCTTTGACCGCGCCCAATGACATTGTCTTCGATACCACCGGCGGCTTCTGGTTCACTGATCATGGTACGACAACCGCCGAATACCGTACCCACGGCGCGCTCTATTATGCGCGCGCCGACGGCAGCAAGATCACCCGGGTACTGCGCGAACTGGTCACGCCCAATGGTGTCGGTCTCTCCCCGGATGGAAAAAATGTCTATTACGCAGAGACCTTCACCGGTCGGCTCTACAGGTTGCCGCTGAAAGGGCATGGGCGGCCGCAAAAGGTTGAAGGCTTCACGCCGGGGGTCTTTGTCGGAGCGTTTCCGGGGCTGGCGTATTTCGATTCGCTGGGCGTGCAGGCCGATGGCGGGGTGTGCTGTGCAACCATCCTGGCTGGAGGCATTACCACGTTCCATCCGGAAACTGGCAAGGCCAAGCATTTTGCCATCGCCGATCCTCTGGTCACCAATATCTGCTGGGGTGGAAAGGCGATGAAGACCGCCTACATCACCGCCTCGGGCACCGGCAAGCTTCTGGCAGTGGATTGGCCCAAGCCTGGCTTGCGTCTGGCCTTCAATGCCTGAGACGAGGGGCGAGATCCTGGAGCCCGGCTGATGGGCTCAGCCGGGCCCTTTGAGCGTGTCGCGCTCGGAGGTTGCGGCCAGCTGCGCCAGCAGGGGCTTGAGCAGCGGGGTGAGGCGCTTTAGCTCGTCGCGATGGATGGCGGAAAGCGCGGCGAGCTTCTTCTCTCCGGCGAGGGTGAGCACCACGAATATCCGTCGCCGGTCATGGGGATCGCTACGCCGCAACAGATAGCCGCTGGCAACCAGACGGTCGACAAGACCTACGGCGCTGTGGTGACGGATATTGAGACGTTCGGCCAGATCGCCAACGCTGACATCGGTGCCATCGGCAAAGCCCTTGATGGCAAGCAGGGCCTGATGCTGGCGCGGCGAAAGGCCGGCAGCCTGCGCCGCAGCCTCGCTGAAGGCGAGGAATTTGGCGAGCAGATAACGAAACTCTGCCAGCAGGCGATAGTCGTGCGATGACAGCGCGGTGGAGGACCTTTGACGCGCACGCGAATTTGATCCCCTAGCAGCCATGCCATGGCTCCCGAGGATCCGCTGGCGCAGACTGGCCCGCCAGATCCGGTGCGCGTCCCATCGTCAGGGCGATGGGACCTGATGATGCCCACCCGATGCTGCCCCGCAGCTGACAGACCGGCGGCGCAAGGCGGGCCATCACACTTATTCCATGACCATCCGTGGCGCCGCGCGCGTGGCGCCCTCAAGGCTGATCGCCACCTTGCGGGCAAGTGCAAGAAATACCTCTGCCTCAGGGCTTTGCGGCGCATGGGCAACGATAGGGGTGCCGGCGTCTGACAGGGCACGGATCTGCGGTACGAGCGGTATCTCGCCGAGGAAGGGAATCTTGAGTTCCTCCGCCGTATTTCGTGCACCGCCCTGACCAAAGATATGGCTGGATTGGCCGCAATGCGGGCACAAAAACACACTCATATTTTCGATCAGGCCGAGGATCGGAACATGGGTTTTCTGGAACATGGCGATGCCGCGGCGGGCATCAATCAGGGCAAGATCCTGGGGCGTCGAGACAATCACGGCGCCTTTCAGCGGTACCTGCTGGGCCATTGTCAACTGGGCATCGCCAGTGCCTGGGGGCATGTCTACCACCAGCACATCGAGCGGGGCCCAAACGACATCCCCCAGCATTTGCGTCAGGGCGCTCTGCACCATCGGGCCGCGCCAGATCATCGCCTGGTCGGGTGGTACGAGAAAGCCTATCGACATCGTCTTGATACCAAATTTGGTGATCGGCAGCAGCTTCTGTCCTTCGGCCTGGGGCTTGGTGTCGATGGCAAAAAGCCGCGGCAAGGAAGGGCCATAAATGTCGGCATCGAGGAGCCCGACCTTGAGACCGAGGCGTGCGAGGGCCAGTGCCAGATTGGCGGCGACAGTGGATTTGCCTACGCCACCCTTGCCGCTTGCCACGGCGATGACGGCAGCAACACCCTCAAGGCCTGCGCGTGGCGAGGGCTTTGCGCCAGGCGAGGGTTTTGCGGCAGGCGAGGGTTTTGCCGGCGTTGCAGGTCCGTCGCGGTGCGCTGTCAGCACCGCAGTGACCGAGGTCACGCCGGCAAGGGCGGCGACAGCCTCTTCGCAGGCTTTGCGCAAGGGCTCGGCCTTTTGCCCGCGCGAGGGCGCCACCTCGAGCGCAAAACCGACATTGGAACCTTTGATGACCAGGCCCTGAATAAGCCCGGCCTCGGTAACGGAGCGGCCGCTGTCCGGATCGCGTACATGGGCGAGGGCG
This sequence comes from Pseudomonadota bacterium, assembly GCA_021817355.1. Next base: position 10,197 of record JAKAVI010000283.1, read on the forward strand.
GCGAGTACTGCATCTTGTGTCGGCTGGGACATGTCTTACGGCCTCGGAAAAAAGCTTGAGGGACGGGGAAGCTCACGGACAGGGCGCGGAGATCTGCGACACCCGCGGCTGCCAAATTTGCACCGTCGCAACGATGCACATATAACCGGCGAGCCTCGCGAAACCAAGGAAGAGGCCAAAGCTTGGTACGGCGAATTGCTGCATCACAGCCTGCGGCTGAGCTTTCTTCCGCCACCTAGGATCGACATGCCCTGGACGCAAAATAATGGTGGCTCCTCCGGTGAGCCGGGCGGCCCATGGGGACGGGGTTCATCAGGTGGCCCCAAGGGCCCCGGCGGGAATGGCTCAGGAGGTGGACCCCGTGGCAGCAGGCCCCCTGGCAGGCCTCCCGATCTTGACGAATTGCTGCGCCGTCTGCGCGAAGGCTGGCGTCGCCTGATGCCGGGCGCGGGAGGTGCAATGGGGGCTCCGACCTTTGCCCTTGCAGGCCTTGTTCTTGTTGTGCTCTGGCTGCTCTCTGGGATTTATTCGGTGGGCGCGGACGAACAAGGCGTGGTGTTGCGCTTTGGCCAATTCGTGGCGCGCACAGCCCCTGGCATCAATTCACCCCTATTCTCACAG
>JAKAVI010000353.1:0-1552 GCA_021817355.1 Pseudomonadota bacterium
TCGATGCTGCGCGTAAATGATAACCGTGAAGTAACCGCCGCGAACTACCGCGGTGATGTCGTGCTACTTTATTTCGGGTACACAAATTGTCCTGATATTTGCCCGACAACCTTGGCCAATCTTTCGGCAATGTTGCGAGAGCTGGGACCTGCAGCTGCCCATGTGCGCGTGCTTTTTGTAAGTGTCGACCCTGCGCGCGACCGCCCGGCGATCCTGAAAGCCTACGTTCACGCTTTTTCGCCTTACATGGACGGCTTGCTCGGGACCCCCAATAGTATTGCAATCCTGGCCCGCAGGTACCGGGTGGCCTACAACGTGCACAAAGCCACCACCCATCACCCCTATGAGGTCGACCATTCCGCGGCGGTGTTCATATTTGACCGCTCTGGTCAGGCACGGTTGGTTACCTTGTCGACAGGTCATGTAAGCTGGCTGGCTAGCGATGTGCGAAGGCTGCTGCACGAACGAAAAAGCTGAGAATTTGATTAGTGTATGAGAACAAATCCACTCCATGATCCTCCGCTTTCATCCACGTAAAGATCTCAAACGCCTGGCAGCCCTTAGATGTGCAAAGCTTCCTTGTCGGCGTCTAACACAGCTTCGTGCAACATCTCCGATAAGGTTGGGTGAGGAAAAATGACCGTCTTCAGATCTGCATCGGTCGCCTCAAGAGTACGAGCTACGGCATAGCCATGAATAAGCTCCGTCACCTCTGCGCCAATCATGTGCGCTCCAAGCAGTTCGCCGGTTTTGGCATCAAACACGGTTTTGATAAGACCCTCCGGTTCACCTAAAGCTATTGCCTTGCCATTGCCAATAAATGGAAACCGTCCAACTTTAACATCATAGCCTGCTTTTTTTGCATCAGCCTCGGTCATACCCATGCTTGCGATTTGTGGATAACAGTAGGTACAGCCAGGTACCTTGCTCGTATCGAGGGGATGTGTCGCTGATAGCCCTGCAATACGCTCAGCTACGATGACGCCCTCGTGCATTCCTTTATGGGCGAGCCAGGGTGGTCCGACAATATCTCCAATCGCCCATATTCCAGGCACTCCTGTCGCCCCCCACGGATCGGTAACAATATGCGTACGCTCGACCTTCACTCCGACATTTTCAAGTCCAAGATTTTCTACATTCCCAACAATACCAATTGCAAGAATGACACGATCAACTGTCAATTCCCGCGTCTTTCCGTTCTTGGACCTGAGAGTCGCAGTAACCTCATCACCACCCTTTACAAGCGCTTCAGCAGTCGTTCCCGCAGCAATGACCATCCCTTGCTTCTTGAAGGACTTCTCAGCAAGTGCTGAAATTTCTGCATCCTCAACCGGAAGAATGCGATCCAGAACTTCAATTACCGTGACTTCACTGCCCAGAGTACGGAAGAAGCTCGCAAACTCGATACCGATCGCGCCAGATCCAACTACTAGGAGGCGACGCGGAAAGGACGGCGGTACCATGGCCTCGCGATAAGTCCACACCAGCTTACCATCCGGTTCGATCCCATTCAGATTACGGGCACGGGCTCCAGTCGCTATGACGATATTTT
>JAKAVI010000353.1:1562-10712 GCA_021817355.1 Pseudomonadota bacterium
CGATGTGGCATCTTTTTTAATCTCCACCTTTCCCGCCGCCAAAATTCGCGCTTCACCAGAAATCACTGTAATCTTGTGCTTCTTCATCAAGAACGAGACACCGCTGGACAGGCGCTGAGCAACCGCCCTCGACCGCGCCACAATTTTGCCGAGATCAAATTTGAGATCAGTCGCCGATATCCCAAACTCTTCCGCACGTTGCATGAGATGAAAGATTTCACTTGATCGCAACAGGGCTTTGGTTGGTATGCAGCCCCAATTGAGACATATTCCCCCAAGTTCACTGCGTTCGACGATCGCCGTTTTGTAGCCAAGTTGTGCGCAACGTATTGCGCATACATAACCAGCTGGCCCACTTCCGATCACAACAACGTCAAAACTTTCAAGCATCAAGGGCTCCGATGATCATGACTCCAAGGCGCTTACTGTTGCTACTACGAAAAGCGCTGGAACTAATATGACAAAAAAATAGATAAATGATACGCATGCGAATTTCGTTGCTGTCTTTATCCAACCCTGCCCATAAAAGCGCTTCATCGCCAGCAGCATGTAAATGCCGAGCACTCCGAATGCAAACCAGCCAAGATGTGACTCAATTCCAAGACTCACTAACACGGCTATTAATGTTAAAACCATGAATGCAAGGCTGTGCAGATTAAGGGAAAATACAAGATGATCGACAAAGTAAAAATTCTGCCTACTGCCAATGTAGAAGAGTGCCAGCAAAGAGGCGAAAATTGGCAAAAGTAGAAATAACGCACGCGGTATCCAGGCCATCAACGGACCATTTACCGCGTTAGGATTACGCTCAAGTACCAATGTTGCAGTTTGCATGTGACCAAAAATCCAGTCACCCATACCCCAGTCTGAGTTCCGCGCAGCTAATTTCAGTTGTTCCTTTTTTAGACGAAGCCTGGCATTAGCGAGAAACTCTTTCGTTTCAGCTGATAATTTCGGAGCGGGCGCACTTTCACGCACGAAAAAGTCTGCTTGCAAGCTTGGCAGCATGATCCGTTCTTTGGGATCGGCAATGTATATGTTGTTGGATCCCCTTATTCTTCCAGATACTATCAATGGTAGGCCAGCTTTACCGCTCGCCTTAAATGCCTTGGTTAGCGTGGAATTTGCATTTGCTTCTATGTTGACCAGATGGGACGCGATTTGAGCACGCGGGCCTGGCGTTACCGGCCGACCGACAATCTCAAGGCGCATCAAGGCAATGCCGGTTACGCTCAGGGTCAGGAAAAAGAGTAGTGTCGCAAAAAAGTAGAGCCGTATGGGCGGAACATAGCGACGCAGACGTCCTTCACGAAAGGCGCAAGATAATTCCCCAGGACGGAAAATTAAAGCGCTTGCCGTACGCAGGATGCGACTGTCGAAGCTCAGCACGTCTTCGACTAGATTATGCAGCAATCCTCTAAGCGAGCGACGGTGTGTATCACGCCCCTCGCCGCAATTTGAGCAGAAGTGTCCAACAAATTTCGTACCGCAATTACCGCAGAATTCGCGTTGGAATGGCGCTGCCGGCTCCGGGTCTGGAATGGCCTCAGTCCCAGTTAGCTCCACCACGCCGCCCGCGTCACTGCCCATACTGCCCTCCGTGACGGCGCGCGCTTATAACAACATTGCGGCCGGATCTTCGAGAAAGGTTTTGAGAACCGAAAGAAACCGCGCACCCGTGGCGCCGTCGATCACCCGATGATCACAGGATAATGTCAAGGTCATTACCGTGGCGGTCTCAACTTTACCGTCACGCACTACAGGCCGTTCTTCTGCTGCGCCCACGGCGAGAATGGCGGCATGAGGAGGATTGATTACGGCGGTGAACTGCTTGATCCCAAACATTCCGAGATTGGAGACAGCGAACGTTCCGCCTTCAAATTCCTGAGGCTTGAGCTGCTTTGTACGTGCACGCTCGGCCAGCTCCTTTACCGAATTCGAGATGTCTGCAAGACCTCGGTCTTCGGCATGTGAAACGATCGGAGTGATTAGCCCGAAGTCGAGCGCTACGGCTACGCCAATATTGGCGTGATGATGGCGCAGAACAGCTTCCTCAGTCCAGCTGGCATTGACCGCAGGCACTCGCTTCAGCGCGAGAGCCGACGCCTTGACGATGAAATCGTTTACAGACAGCTTGTAAGCACCCTCACCGCTTGGCGATTGCGCATTAAGCCTAGCGCGAACCCTCATCAATGTGTCTATATTGCAGTCTATCGTAAGGTAGAAATGAGGGATTAGTGACGCCGCAGACGAAAGTCGCCGGGCGATCGATTTGCGCATCGCATCATGCGGCACAAGTTCATAATCCTCCGGCTTGAAGAATAGCTTCGCATCCGGAAGCGGCGTCACGCCAGACACGCCCGGGCTTTTGGCCAAAACCGCAGTTGAGGCCGCCACAGCGGGCATTGGGATCGGTGCGGGTCCGGCTCGCCGCGCAGCTTCGACGTCCGCCTTGACGATGCGTCCGCGCGGACCACTTCCCGTCACAGTCCTGAGCTCAATTCCATTTTCTGCCGCAATGCGACGTGCCAAGGGTGACGCGACAACCCGCTCCTTGGCGTTTGCCATGTCTTTGGCGATTGGAGCCTCTTGCGCCGCTGCAAGCTTTGGCGATCGCTGTACCGGCTGTCTAACGCCCAGAGCAGGATTGGGTAGCGTAGAGACCTTGGTGCCAGCGGATGGTCTGTCGGCCTCCGTTGCTACCGCAACCTTGATCGACGCCATGGCCGTGGAAATCGAATCGGCACCCGTAGATTGGGCGTCACCCTCGCCGGACAGCAGGGCAATAGGCTGATTGACCTTAACCCCCTCGCTGCCCTCTGGGACCAGGATTTTTAATATCCGGCCTTCGTCAACTGCCTCAAACTCCATCGTTGCCTTGTCGGTTTCAATTTCCGCAATGACATCGCCTGCGTGGACCTCATCGCCTTCCTTGACAAGCCATTTAGCGAGCTTGCCCTCTTCCATGGTGGGAGACAGGGCGGGCATTAATATGTTCGTAGACACGCTAGCTCTCCAAAGGCTTGAGCTGCGCCGCGTTTTTTTCCCAATGACGGCCATCGAACGGCGTAGTTATGACCGAGGTAAAATCATACGCCTCCAAACAGCGAAAATTTACCGAAAAACCATCGGGATGAGAACGTGGCACATAGAAAGATTTAATTCCACAGCGCGAACAAAAGAGGTGTTTGGCACTATGCGTTGCAAACGTATACGTAGTGAGGATGTCCGCACCACGCACAAGACGAAAGCACGACTTAGGTACAATGAGATGCAGAAATCCGCTCATCGAACAGATTGAACAATTGCATGCCAGAAGTTCGAGCTCATCTGCGGTTTCAACCTCAAAGGCGACCGCACTGCAATGGCACCCCCCCTTCTTCCACAACACCTTCGCCAAGGTTCACCTTCTGTAGCAAACCGCCTTAACCGCATCGATTACGTCTTCCACGGTCGGCAGCGCAAGTTTCTCAAGATTGGCAGCATATGGCATGGGGACGTCTTTTCCTGTGACCTTCATCGGAGGTGCATCGAGCCAGTCGAATGCCTCCTGAACCACAGTTGCAGCAATCTCCGAGCCGATTGAACAAACGGGCCAGCCCTGCTCTACCGTGACAACGCGATTGGTCTTTCTAACGCTTTCCTGCTCTACCGTGACAACGCGATTGGTCTTTCTAACGCTTTCAAGTATGGTGGGAATATCGAGCGGCCGTAAACTCCTTAAGTCAATTAATTCGGCGTCTACACCCTCCTGGGCAAGCTTTTCAGCACACTCCAGTATCAATCCCACGCTGATCGAGTGGGCGACAAGCGTGACATCGCGACCAGCCTTGATGACGCGAGCCTTACCAATGGGAACGACGTAGTCTTCAAGCACGGGAACCGGAAAACTTCGTCCGTAAACGATTTCGTTCTCAAGAAAGATGACCGGGTTAGAGTCGCGAATTGCCGCCTTGAGCAGTCCTTTGGCATCCGCGGCGAAGTAAGGCGCAACCACTTTTACCCCCGGAATGTGTGCATACCAGCTCGAGTAATCCTGGCTGTGCTGCGCCGCCACCCGTGACGCAGGGCCGTTAGGGCCACGAAATACAATCGGGCAATGCATTTGGCCGCCCGACATATAACGTGTCTTGGCGGCAGAGTTTATGATCTGGTCAATCGCTTGCATGGCAAAGTTCCAGGTCATGAATTCAACGATCGGTCGCAAGCCCGCAAGCGCTGTACCAACCCCTAGCCCGGCAAAGCCATGCTCGGTAATGGGCGTGTCGATCACCCGCTCGGCCCCAAATTCCTCTAGTAGCCCCTGGCTTACCTTGTAGGCACCCTGATACTGCGCGACCTCTTCGCCCATCAGGAATACCTTATTATCGCGGCGCATCTCTTCAGCCATGGCGTCCCGCAACGCTTCGCGCACCGTCATGGTGACAAATTCCGTGCCGGCTGGGACGTCAGGCTCGACAAGAGACACAACAGGCGCCGCGGGCACACCCACCGCCGGCGCAGAGGTAGCGCTGATAGTCGGCATTGCTGCCGGTTTGTCATCAACCCTTGAATTTTCTGCAACAGTGACTTCACCGCGCGAGGACTCTTCACCTCCGAGGAGAATCGCGATGGGTTGATTGACCTTCACCCCCTCACTTCCCTCTGGTACAAGGATTTTGTCGATGCGCCCTTCATCCACGGCTTCAAACTCCATCGTCGCCTTGTCGGTTTCGATCTCAGCGAGAATGTCACCGGGATGGACCTCGTCCCCTTCCTTAACGAGCCACTTGGCGAGTTTGCCCTCTTCCATAGTTGGCGAGAGCGCGGGCATAAGAATCTGGCTGGCCATCAGGCGTAAACGTCCGTGTAGAGTTCGTCGGGTTCGGGTTCTGGGCTTTCAGCCGCGAATTCCGCTGCGGTATTGACAATTTGCCGGATTTGCCTGTCCACCGCCTTCAAACCGTCGGCATCAATCTCGCCGCGCGCTATCAACTTCTGCCCGAAATGCTCGATAGGATCACGTTTTTCGCGTACCTCATTGACTTCCTCACGCGTACGATACTTTGCCGGATCCGACATGGAGTGTCCGCGATAGCGATAGGTTTGCATTTCAAGTATGATGGGACCATTGCCCTCGCGACACCAGGTCATCGCGCGCTTGGCAGCGTCATGGACCGCCTCGACATCCATGCCGTCGACCTGCTCACCAGGTATGCCGAATGGTACACCGCGATTGTAAAAGTGTTTGTCAGCGCTGGCGCGATTGACGCTTGTCCCCATCGCGTATTGGTTGTTTTCGACAATATAGACCACGGGGAGCTTCCAGAGCTCCGCCATATTGAAGCTCTCGTAAACCTGACCCTGGTTAGCAGCGCCATCGCCGAAATAGGTCAGGCATACACCTGTCGATTTACGATAACGATTAGCAAAAGCAAGTCCCGTACCAAGCGGTACCTGTGCCCCAACGATACCATGGCCACCGTAAAAGCGCTTCTCCGTGCTGAACATGTGCATGGAGCCACCCTTGCCTTTTGAGTAGCCAGTGATGCGTCCAGCCAATTCGGCCATTACGCCTTTGGGGTCCATCCCGGCGGCCAGCATATGCCCATGGTCACGATAGGCGGTAATGGTCTGGTCGGTCGCTTCGACACAAGCCTGCATACCGACCACAACCGCCTCTTGTCCGATATAAAGATGGCAGAAGCCGCCAATCAGGCCCATGCCATAGAGCTGGCCGGCTTTTTCCTCGAAACGACGGATAAGCAGCATGTCGCGATAAAGTCGCGCGGCGAGGTCGGCGCTCAGCGCCGGTGGCGTCTGGGGGGTCGCAGTGGTCAGCTTGGCATCAGCCATGGCAGGACAACTCCTGAATATGACAGAGTGATGCGGGGCGGACCGCCGTGCCTTGTGACAAGCCAAGGGGCATTTGGCAAGCCATGACGTTTTGTCACTGCGTCACATACCCCTCAGTGCACGGCGCTGCGAGGGACAGCGACCTGCCCCGGTATACCTTCCATTAGCTGGTTGCGGGCCATTTCTTCGAGCATGTCCGGATCCACCGAGCCAGGCTCCAGCAAATGAATCCGCTGCTGCAAGCGCTCTCGGCGCGCAACCAACGACGCCAGCTGGGAGTGTCTGATCTGTAGACGGGCCCGTACCGCACCGAGTTCCTCAAGGCCTCGGGGACCATTCAGTGCAGACCAGGCAAAATAGGTACTAAAGGCAATACAGATTGCCGGCACAATCATCGCCGCAATCAAACTCGAAACACTCTGTCGAATCTGCATAACACCAAGGAATCACTTGTGATTCCAACCGTCAAGCAAAAATAGGTTAACGCCTTTAGCCGGCATTTTCAGCGACAATTCGCGCAATGGCGTCTAATCCGTCAGGAGAGTGTATCCAGTCCTCGGCCGCCTTTAACGTCGGAAAATTCTGGGCTGCCCTAAGAGGACGAACCCGCCCCGCAACCGGGACCAGAACCTCAAAGGTACCCGCAAACCGCTGGTCCTTGGTTGCAGCGGCAAACGGTTGCGGCATTTCTTTTTTCTTTTTCGCGGCCATAACCAATTTTCCTTAGAAATTACTTTCACTCATAAAACTAGCGTATCAGTACCGCGTTACCTGCATAACGTGCCTGGTCATCGAGCATTTCCTCAATTCGCAGCAACTGGTTGTACTTGGCCAGGCGATCTGAACGTGCCAGCGAACCAGTTTTGATCTGGCCACAATTGGTCGCGACCGCCAGATCCGCGATCGTGCAATCTTCCGTCTCGCCCGAACGATGGCTCATAACCGCGTGGTAACGCGCGCGGTGGGCCATATCAACGGCCTCGAGAGTTTCTGTGAGTGTGCCGATCTGATTGACCTTGACCAAAATGGCATTGGCGACAGACCGGGATATGCCAGCGCTCAGTCGCGAGGTATTTGTGACAAAGATGTCATCACCAACCAGCTGCAGGCGATGTCCGAGCGCCTTCGTCAGGGCCTCCCAACCCAACCAGTCATCTTCTGCCATCCCATCCTCAATGGAGGCGATCGGATAGCGGTCAGCCAGATCCTCGTAAAGCCGGATGAGGCCATCGGCGTTCAACGTCTTACCTTCACCTTCAAGGTGATAGTGCCCGTCTTTAAAAAATTCAGTTGACGCGCAATCCAGCGCCAACACGATATCGTCGCCAGGCCGATAACCCGCCGCTTCGATCGCGCGCAGGATAAATCCCAATGCCTCGTCGGCGCTCTTGAGATTGGGAGCAAAGCCGCCTTCGTCACCTACGTTCGTATTATGGCCGGCCTTGCGCAGAGCCGCCTTGAGCGCGTGGAAGACCTCTGCACCCATGCGCAGGGCTTCGCGAAGGCTCGGTGCCCCAACTGGCATGATCAGGAATTCCTGAAAATCGATGGCGTTATCCGCATGTACACCACCGTTGATGATATTCATCATCGGGACGGGCAAAAGACGCGCCGAGGTACCCCCGACATAACGATAGAACGGCATGTTGGCCGCTTCCGCTGCGGCCTTCGCTACCGCAAGTGAAACGCCGAGTATGGCGTTGGCTCCTAGACGCGACTTGTTTGCAGTGCCATCGAGCTGACACATCAGCTGATCAATACGGGTCTGCTCCTCCGCTTCAAGCCCGGCGAGCGCGTCAAAAATTTCGGTGTTTACAGCGCTTACGGCCTCCTCCACCCCTTTGCCACCATAGCGGCCTCCTCCGTCACGAAGTTCCACTGCTTCATGGGCCCCTGTGGAGGCACCTGAAGGGACTGCCGCCCTGCCAAAAGAGCCGTCCTCCAACGTGGCATCGACCTCGACGGTGGGGTTGCCACGGGAATCGAGGATTTCGCGTGCGGTGATATCGACGATGGCAGTCATGGAATACCTCGAATGGCTCGCGGCGCCCTTCTAGGCGATCGCCGCCGGGGCTTCAAGCGCAAGCCACCAAAGCGGACTGCGGCTCACTGCGCCACACCAGCCGACTCATTGTAGGCTGTCACCCTTCCTTGGGAGGAGTGATATGAGCGACTTCGCGACACCAGCTATGCTTTACACAGCCATCGTCACCATGCTGACCGTGGTTTTGTTCTTTTATACTGGGGTACTGGTAGGCCGCATGCGCGGCAAACACGCCATCAAGGCCCCGGCCATGACGGGTCACCCAGAATTTGAACGAGCCGTTCGCGTCCAGATGAATACCCTGGAAAACGCCGTCGCCTTCCTGCCAGCACTGTGGGTGTCCGCGATCTGGTTCGGAGGATATATCCCTGCTGCTGCTGGTGTCGTCTGGCTGATCGGGCGGCTCCTTTACATGTTTGGCTACATGTCTGCTCCTGAGAAGCGCAGCACCGGCTTTCTCATTCAATCTCTTGGGCTTGTTGCCTTGATCATCCTCGGATTCTGGGGGGTTACCCGAACCTTTCTCATGGTCTAAATAGTGGCCCTCAGGCCGGCTGGTAGGCAGCCGCAAGGCTGGTCTTAACGATGCGATCGATCGCGATCAGCTCTTCAAGAAGTCTGGGAACATCCTTCAAGTGGAGCATGTTGGGGCCATCAGATGGAGCATGGTCGGGATCTTGATGGACTTCAATAAATACCCCGGCGACACCAGCGGCGACTGCTGCACGAGCGATATATGGCGCCATTTCGCGATTGCCCCCGGATGAACTGCCCTGCCCGCCGGGCTTCTGGACGGCGTGGGTGGCATCGATGATTACTGGGGCTCCATAGGAAGCCATTACCGGCAATCCAGTTATATCGACAATGAGAGCGTTATAGCCAAAGCTTGAGCCGCGCTCGGTTACAAGCACGTTGCGATTGCCTGTCGCCGTGATTTTGCTGATCACATTTTTCATATCCCATGGAGCGAGAAACTGGCCCTTTTTGACGTTCACAACTTTTCCGGTCTGTGCTGCAGCAACCAAGAGGTCCGTCTGTCGGCACAAAAAGGCCGGGATCTGGAGTATATCTACGACTTCACCGACCGCAGGACACTGCTGACGCTCATGTACATCGGTCAGAACTGCGAGGCCCAGGCTCTCACGAATCTCGGCAAAGATAGGTAGTGAAGATTTCAGACCCAATCCTCTCTGAGCATTGCCAGCCGTGCGATTCGCCTTATCAAAGCTAGTTTTGTAGACAAGACCTAAGCCGGTGCGATCTGCCAAGAT
>JAKAVI010000360.1 GCA_021817355.1 Pseudomonadota bacterium
TATGCGCGCGATCACTTCGGTCACATTCTTGCCCGTTGGAATGTGCAGGAATTCATTGGGTCCGTGCGCGTTGGAGTGAGGGCCTAAGACGCCGGTTATGACGAACTGGGTCTGCGGAAACTTGGCACCCAGCATGCCCATGAACGGGATCGAGCCACCTTCACCCATCATCGCTGCGGCCTGACCAAAGGCCGCTTCGGAAGCCTGGGCAATGCTGTGCGCAAGCCAGGGGGCCAGCGGCGGCGCGTTCCAGCCGCCCTGTCCTGGTTCCTCGGCAAATTCGACCTCGGCCCCATAGGGCGGATCACGTTCCAGCGCGCGCTTGAGCGCGGCCGTTGCCGCCGCGGCATCGACGGTGGGAGGTAGCCGCATCGAGAGCTTGGCGGTGGTGAAAGGACGCAGCACATTGCCCGCATTCTGGGGTTCGGGAGCACCCGCCAATCCCACCGTGGACAGTGCCGGGCGCCAGGTGCGGTTGAGCACCAGCTCGGCAAGGTCCTCGCCCATCGCCGTCATCCCGGGCAGGAACGGAAACTTGCTGAACACCGAAGCTCCAAGCGCGCTGGCCGCTTCGCGGGCCTGGGCGCGACGCTCCTCGGGGATCTGGCAGTAAAGGGCGTCGAGCTTGATGCGGCCAGTGTCGGCCTCTTCGATGCGCTCAAGGAGGCTGCGCAGAATGCGGAAGGAGGACGGCACGATGCCGGAGGCATCACCTGAATGTACGCCCTCTGAAAGCACGCGCACGGTGAGATTGCCCATCGCGATGCCGCGCAAGGAGGTGGTCAGCCACAGCCGGTCATAATCGCCACAGCCCGAATCGAGACAGACAACAAGGGCGGGTTGGCCAAGGCGCGGTGCCAGATAGTCGACATAGGCCGGAAGATCGTAGCTGCCGGATTCCTCGCAGGCCTCGATCAAAATGCAGCAGGGAGCATGGGCAATGTGCTGGTCACGCAGGCCAAAAATCGCGCTCAAGGCTCCGAACATGGCATAGCCGTCATCGGCACCGCCGCGACCATAGAGACGGTCGCCCCTGAGCTGCGGCGACCACGGCCCCAGACCCTCGGACCAGCCGGTCATCTCCGGTTGCTTGTCGAAATGGCCATAAAGCAGTACCGGCGCCACCCGCTCAGCACCTCCGGCCCCGGGGATCTCGATGAGAATGACGGGGGTGCGTCCCTCAAGGCGCACGATCTCAAGGTGGGCCCCGTCGATGGCGCCAAGGCGCGTCTGGGCCCAGCCCGCAAGCAGCTTCACCGCCTGCTCCATATGGCCGTGCTCGCGCCAGGATGGATCAAAATGGGGGGATTTGTTGGGAATACGGATGTAGTCGGTCAGGGCCGGGACGATCTCCTCGTCCCAACTCCGGCCGATAAAGGATTTTAGCCGCTTTCCGTCCATGGTGCGTCCTCCTCTTGCCCTGCTGTGCGTGGCTCCCCTATGACAGAGGCTGAGCAGAGGGAAAAGGGCCAACATGCAGAACGATCCGGAACTGCAGCGCCTGCGCGAATCCATCGACAATATCGACGCAGCGCTGATTCACTTGCTGGCCGAGCGCTTCAAATGTACGCAGGCGGTGGGCCAGCTCAAGGCTGCCCATGGTCTGGCCGCGGCGGATCCCGAACGTGAAGCCCAGCAGATCGCCCGTTTGCGGCGGCTGGCGGAAGCCGCCAGGCTGGATCCGGATTTTGCTGAGAAATTCCTCGGCTTTATCGTTAAGGAAGTAATCCGTCACCACGAAGCCATCCGCGGCGCTGGCCATTGACCTGAACGTCAACTCGCCGCGCATTTGTACTCTTGCCAAGTTCGACACAAGGCTGACAAATTGTCGGCCGTCCCGTTCGCCGGAGCATGACCATGGATCTCAGTTTTTCGCCCGAAGACGAAGCTTTCCGCCGTGAAGTGCACGAGTTCATTGCCAACAACTACCCGGAGCGCCTGAAGGGCAAGAACCGGCGTGAATTCTCCGAGCGCGAGGATTTTCTGGCCTGGCAGAAGGTTCTTTACAAAAAGGGCTGGGTTGCCCCGCTCTGGCCCAAGGACTATGGCGGCACCGGGTGGAGTATCACCCAGCGCTACATCTTCAATGAAGAATGCGCCCGCGCCGAAACCCCGCAATTGCTGGCGTTCGGCCTCTCCATGGTCGGTCCGGTGATCTATACCTTCGGCAATGAGGCACAGAAGAAACGCTTCCTGCCACGCATATTGTCGGCGGAAGACTGGTGGTGCCAGGGCTATTCGGAGCCAGGCTCCGGCAGCGACCTGGCGAGCCTCAAGACCCGCGCGGTGCGTCAAGGCGATCATTATATTGTCAACGGCCAGAAGACCTGGACCACGCTCGCTCAATATGCCGACTGGATCTTTTGCCTGGTGCGGACCGACCCCAATGTGAAGCAGCAGGAAGGCATTTCCTTTCTTCTGATCGACATGAAGACCCCGGGCATCACCGTCAAGCCGATCATTCTCATGGACGGTGCGCATGAGGTGAATGAGGTTTTCTTCGATAACGTCAAGGTTCCGGCAGAAAACCTGATCGGCGAAGAGAACAAGGGCTGGACCTACGCCAAGTTTCTGCTGGTCAATGAGCGCTCGGGCATCGCCGGTGTGGCCCGCTCCAAAAAGCAGATTGAACGGCTCAAGGAGATCGCAACCTCCGAAACCGTCGATGGTACGCCGCTCATCGGTACCGATGAGTTCGCGCGCAAAATTGCCGAACTCGAGATCGACCTGACCGCCCTTGAGTTTACCGAACTGCGAACCCTGGCCCAGGAAGCCAGGGGCAAACATGCCGGACCGGAAAGCTCGATCCTCAAGATCAAGGGTACCGAAGTGCAGCAGCGCATCACGGAACTTACCCTCGAAGCGGTTGGGTATTATGCCTTTCCCTACGCCCGCGCGTTCGGTGACAACGAGTTCCCGCCTGGTCCGGATTACGCCGTTGGCCAATCCGGCACATATTTCAACATGCGCAAGACCTCGATTTATGGTGGTTCCAACGAGATCCAGCGCAACATCATCGCCAAAGCGGTGTTGGGACTTTAATCCGCGGCCGAGGGGGCAGAGCTTGCCCCCACCCGTGTCGCCTGCCGGTTAGAAGAGGCCTCTTATGGATTTTTCCTATAGCGAAGAGCAGACGCTTCTGCGCAATTCCGTCTCCAAGTTTCTCGCCGATCAATATGATTTCGAGAGCTACAAGAAAATCTCCCGCTCCGAAGCCGGCTGGTCGCAATCGGTGTGGAAGCAGTTTGCCGAACTTGGTCTCATGGCTGCCCCCCTGCCCGAAGAATATGGCGGGCTTGGCGGCGGTGCGGTTGAAACCATGATCATCATGGAAGAATTCGGCCGGGCACTCGTGGTCGAACCCTTTGCCTCCACGGTTGTGGTTGGTGGCGGCTTTCTGCGACACGGCGGCAGCGCAGCCCAAAAAGAAAAGTGGTTCAGCAAGATCGCCGACGGCAGTACCGTCATGGCCTTCGCCTTTGCCGAGCCTGAGGGCCGTTATAATTTTGCCGACCTTTCGACCTCAGCCAGACGCAGCGGCAGCAGCTATACGCTGAATGGCCAGAAAGCTGTGGTGCTGAACGCACCGCATGCCGATGTGCTCATCGTCAGCGCCCGCACCGCGGGTGGACGGCGCGATGCCAAGGGTGTCTCGGTATTCCTCCTCGACCGGAACGCCAAGGGCGTATCGACCCGGGACTATCCCACCATCGATGGCCAGCGTGCCTCGGAGATCAGCTTTGACAATGTCGAACTGCCCGCAGAGGCGCTACTCGGAGTCCAGGATGAGGGGCTTGGCCTGATCGAACGGGTGACCGATGAGGCGATTGCCGCGCACACAGCAGAAGCGGCTGGGGCCATGAAGGTTCTGCTCGATACCACCGTTGAATATACCAAGACGCGCAAGCAGTTCGGCGTGCCGATCGGCAAGTTCCAGGTGCTGCAGCACCGCATGGTTGACATGTTCATCCAGGCCGAGCAGACCACCTCCATGGCGCTGATGGTGACGCTCAAACTCGATGAGGCCGAGAACGAACGAAAGAAGGCGGCGTCTGCAGCCAAGGTGCAGCTTGGCAAGGGTGGCCGCTTCGTCGGACAGCAGGCGGTGCAGCTTCATGGCGGCATGGGCATGACCGACGAACTCAATGTCGGCCATTACTTCAAGCGCCTGGCACTCCTCGACACCCTCTATGGCAATGTTGATCACCATCTCAAGCGCTACGCAGCGCTGGGTGACTGATAACTGCCCGCTTTCGCCAAGGACAATCCATGTCTGCGCTGCTCTACGACAAACACGGTTCCGTGGTCCGCCTGACGATCAATCGGCCAGAGGCACGCAATCCATTGGGCGAGGAAGGTGACGGGGCACTGTTCGCCGATGCCGCGCAAAGGATCAATGAGGATCGCGAGGTACGCTGCGTGATCCTGACCGGGGCCGGTCAGGCTTTTTCGGCAGGAGGCAATCTCAAGGCGATGCGGGCACGCTCGGGCAGTTTTGCCGGGGCGCCTGTGCACATTCGCGAGCGTTATCGTGGTGGCATTCACCGTCTGGTGAAGGCGGTCTGGGGCATCGACGTTCCGGTGATCGCGGCCGTCAATGGTCCGGCGATCGGGCTGGGCAATGACGTGGCCTGTCTTGCCGATCTGCGTATCGCGGCGGACACCGCCGTGTTTGGCGCAACTTTTCTCAAAGTAGGACTGGTACCCGGTGATGGCGGGGCCTGGATCCTGCCGCGTATCATCGGCATGGCCCGTGCAGCGGAGCTCTTTTACACCGGCGATACCATCGACGCGGCCACAGCGCTGCAGTGGGGACTTGTATCGCGGGTGGTACCGGCAGCTCAGTTGATGGCGGAGGCCGAGGCTCTGGCCGCGCGCATCTGCCGCCAGCCGCCCGACGTGTTGCGTATGACCAAGCGGCTGATGCGCGAAGGACAGGGCACGAGCTTCGATACCATTATGGAGATGTCAGCGGCATTCCAGGCACTTGCCCATGTCACCGAAGATCACGCCGAAGCCGTTGCCGCATTTTTCGACAAGCGCACACCGCAGTTCAAGGGCAGTTGACTGCGGTCAGCCCAATGGAATCGGGTGCACGCGCGACGCTGCGCTTCAGGCGCACCTGACGTCAGATACGCAGCGCTCGGCGGGCAGGATTACCGTCACCTCGGTGCCGACATCCGGCGCGCTGCTCAGGCGGACGCTGCCACCATGGGCTTCGATCAGGCCCTTGACGATGGCAAGTCCAAGCCCCGTGCCGCGCTCGGCGGTGGTGATGTCATGACGGGACTGGCCAAAGGTCTCGAAAATGCGCTCGACATTGCTGGCGGCGATGCCGATGCCGTTATCCCTGACGCCGAAGGCGATCTTGCCATCACCCTGACGCTGGGCAAAGGCTGTCACCCGTCCACCGGCAGGCGTGAATTTGACCGAATTGGAAAGCAGATTGAGCATGATCTGCCGCAAGGCCCGGCCATCGGCACGCACCCGCGGTAATCGGGGATGGCAGGAACACTCGAGGGCCAGACCGCGGGCGGCGGCGCGGGGCTCCAGCGTTTCGATGCCATCGCGCAGCAGGGTCTGCAGATCCACCTCGTGCTCGTCCAGCTCCATGCGGCCCGCTTCGATCTTGGCAAGGTCGAGAATGTCATTGATGAGCGCGAGCAGGTGGCTGCCCGACTGCCGGATGTGGCCGGCATATTCCATTGCCTTAACGGGCTGTTCGAGTACCCGTCCGGTTTCCAGCAGCTCGGAAAAGCCCAATATGGCATTCAGCGGCGTACGCAGCTCGTGGCTCATATTGGCGAGAAACTGAGATTTGGCGAGACTGGCGCGCTCGGCGCGCTCGCGCGCAAAATCGGACTCTGCCTTGGCACGGGTGAGATCCAAGATCAGGTCCTGCCGCTCACCCTGCAGTGTCAGCAGCCGGCGATGTGAGCGGTACTGCGCCAGCGTGTGATCAGCCATGATAAGAATAAAGCAGGCCGACAGCAGGCTCATGGAAGGGCTAAAATGTCCACCTATCAGCCATGGTGTCAGAAGAAGATCGAGCCCGTAGATCATCAGGCAGAGGCTGGCCATGAGCGCGTGTGGGGCATTCATCGAGCAGGCACCGGTCATGGAAACCGCAGTCACGAGGAAGAGGACGACATTGTAGCTCTGCGTCGTGCTCTGCCACATGATCGGCAGCAGCAATGCCCATAGCACCGTGACCACCACGGCAAGAGCTACGAAAACCTTGGCCGCGCGCGCGACCTGTCGCACCGGAGCCCCCTCAGGACAGTCGATAAGGCGCCGGCGCAAGAGCGGGGAGATAAGGCTGGCGGCACTGATCGAAAGCCACCACGCCAGAAGCTGCGACAGTGGCGCAAGTCCGAAGTAGAAGGCGACAAGAACAAGGCCGACGACCGGCATGAGCAACCACAGATTTTTCGTCGAGGCTCCTTGGATCGCGATCTGGCGGCGGACCAGATCGGCTTCGGCTGGCGTTTCCGGGGCAAGCGACATTCTGAGTTCCTGCCAAGGCGTAGTGCGCGGCGGATAGAACGGCGCCAGGTCCGTTACCAAAGAGGCAGGGTCGCAACGCGGTGTCATGCCACCGCCTTCGCGTGGGAAGATTGCGCCCGAAACGCGGGCAGGATAGCGGTAAAGGTCGAACCTTCGCCCAGCACGCTCGCTACGAAGATTTCTCCGCCATGGGCTTCGATCAGTCCCTTGACAATGGCAAGACCAAGACCGGTTCCCTTGTCGATGGTGGCAACATCGTAGCGTCCCTGGCCAAATTTTTCGAAGATCTTGGCCTGGTCATCAGCGGCAATGCCGATGCCGGTGTCGCGGACACCAAAAGCGATGCTTCCGTCGGCTTGTTTGTGGGCAAAGACCCCAACTTCTCCGCCCTGGGATGTGAACTTGAGCGCATTGGACAGCAGATTGAGCAAGACCTGCCTGAGCGCGCGACTGTCGGCAAAGAGCAAGGGCAGCGGCGCAACCTTGCTCGTCATTCGAACACCCGCCATGTCTGCGGCCGGAGCAATGAGACGCACGCAATCGGCGATGATATCAGCAAGGCAGACATGGCTTTCACGGATCACTTCGCCACCTGCCTCGATCTTTGCCAAATCGAGGATGTCGTTGATCAGGGCCAGGAGATGCTTGCCTGAGTCATGAATATAACCGGCGTATTCTCCAGTTTTTGCGGCCTCGGTGCGTAGGCCCTGGATCAGTTCCGAAAAGCCGAGGATGGCGTTGAGCGGTGTTCTGAGCTCATGACTCATGTTCGCCAGAAACTGTGACTTGGCCTGGCTGGCCTGCTCGGCCCGATCGCGGGCGCGATCGGACTCGTCCTTCGCCGTCTTCAGGCCCTCGATGAGCGCCGTGCGCTCATGCACCAGGACCAGCATGTCCCGGGCGGTGCGATGCATGCTGATCTGGATATGCACCATATACCCAATATAGAACAGGGCGAGCAGCGCTATGGCGGTCATGATCTCGCCGCCCTGGCGCAGCGGGATTATGACCAGAGTTGCGCCATAGACGACGGTTCCGATGGTGGCCAGCGGTACGCTGATGCTGCAGGCCGCGGTGGCGCCGGCGAGCGTGCAGGCAATCAGCAGCATCAGCAAAAACTGGTCCATGACATTATTGGGCTGCCACAGAAGGAAGATCATTGACGCCCAGGCCATCACGAACACGGCATAGCTGAGACTGCACAGAAGCAGCCAGCGGCGCGCCGAGTTGCCAGCATTGGGTCGGCTCAGAAAGCGTTCGAGCAGTGCGCCTTGCGGGATCACGCTGGCAAGCACCAGAAAGGCCCAGATAAAGACGTTCTGCGCTGGCACCCAGCGGGCGTAGATCACACAGATGACCGCGGCTATCAGCGGCATGACGACAGCACTGGAGCGCAGGTTGCGCGCGGCCATGCGCAACTCGTCATAGATCAGCGTCTCGTCCAGCCTATCGGTGTCGGGACGATAAATTGGGGCCCAGCCCATGGCGTCTCCCGTCTTCGGCCAAGCCGTGTTTTGCCGGGAAACATAGGTAGGTAAGGTTAATATCCTCTTGCAAAGCCCTGGTTGCGGCAGCCCAGCCAAGACGCTAGCCTGCCGCAAAGCCAAATCGGGAGTGACAGATGGCAATTGCAGTACTGGCGACATTGAAGGTTGCGAGCGGCAAGGAACAGGAGTTTGAAGGGGTATTCCGTGAGCTTTCGGCTCAGGTTCGCGCCAATGAGCCTGGCAACAAGTTTTATCAGCTTTGCCGTTCCAAAGCCGATCCGTCGCTCTACACGGTTATGGAAGTCTATGCTGATGATGCCGCGCTGGCGGCCCATGGCGCGTCCGCGCATTTCAAGGCAGCCGGACCCAAGCTTGGCCCCTGCCTTGGGGGAAAGCCCGAGATCCAGTATTTCGAAACGGTCTGATACCGGAGCCTAAGCGGCTCTTTCGATGCGGCGGCCAGCAGGGAAGATGGCGGTCATCGTCGTCCCCTTGCCTGGCTTGCTGTCGATCAAAAGCTCGCCATCGTGCAGCCTGATGAGCGAGTGGGTGATGGGCAGGCCAAGACCGGTGCCCTGATGACGGCGGGAAAGCGTGGAATCGACCTGGCCGAAAGGCGATAGAGCCACCTTGATATCGCCAGCGCTCATGCCGATACCGGAGTCGCAGACGGAGATGGCGAGCCCCCTGCTGCCCTCATCGCGGGCGCTGATGCGTACCGTGCCGCCCTCCGGGGTAAACTTGATCGCATTGGTTACGAGATTGAGCAGGACCTGACGAAGCGCCCGGGGGTCGGCCTTGAGCGAGGGCAGGTCCTTGGCGATGTCGTGACTCAGTGTCACCTGACCTTCATCGGCTTTGACCTTCAGCAGGCTGAGACACTGCTCGATCAGGGAAGGGAGCGCGACGTCGCTTTCATGCAGCTCGAGCTTGCCGGCTTCGAGCTTGGCCAGATCAAGGACATCGTTGATCAGCTCAAGCAGATATGTGCCGCTGGTATGAATGTCGCGTGCGTAGGCGGCGTATTGCGGCTTGCAGGCGCCAAACATCTCGTTGGCGATGATCTCCGAGAAACCCAATATGGCATTTAGTGGCGTGCGCAGTTCATGGCTCATATTGGCGAGAAATTCGGTCTTGGCGCGATTGGCAAATTCCGCGGCCTCCTTGGCCCGGATCAGCGCCTCCTCAGCCATCTTGCGCGCTGAGATGTCAGTAATCCACGACAGTGATGCCGGTATGCCATCCCAGATCACGAGCGCAGCCTGGGCATCGACCCAAACGATGCTGCCATCGCGGTGAATGAGACGGAATTCATAGTGGGGCGTGCTCTCCTGCCCCTTCATGCGGGCATCGATGCGCCCCACGATCAGTCCAATGTCATCGGGATGGATCACGCCGTTGATGGTTTCCTGCGCCATGTCCGTCAGCTCGCTGGCGTCGGCATAGCCGATCAAGCGGGCAAAGCCATCATTCATGTAGAGCACGCGGTCATTGGTGCGAACGACTATGCCCTGGTGCGAGCCTTCCACCACGCGGCGCATCTGCTTGGCTGCGCGGCGGGCGGCAATCCTCGGGTCGGCATAAAGCTTGACCTCGATACGGCCCTGCTCGCTGCGTAGCTGGACTTCGTTCATGAAGGGTCTCTTGCCGGTGCTGCGTGGGAAGTGCAGCACAAGACTGGCGGTACGACCCGCCTCGGCAATCAGCCATTCAAGGGTGGCCTCGAGGAACGGCCGATCCTGGGGGGCCACCTTTTGTGGCAGGCTGGCGCCAGGGGCAAGGCCATAAGCGCCAGCACCGTCGCCAGCCTCGATGGCAAGCAACGTCCCGGCGCCGTCAATGAGCGCGTACACGGCCGGTGCCGCGTCCTCCTGCATGCTCTTCCCCATATCCCGCCTCTGCTCGACCGGGATGGCCGGCAGGCGTATCGGGATGCGAGCATACCCCCGTCTGGTTAAGGGGACTTTATTGCGGCGCAGCTCAGCCCTTAACCGGGCTATCCTGCAGGCGGGCCATGAATTTCTCGGTTTGCTCGGAGCCCATGGTGTAGTGCCGGGCGCCAGAAAAGTCAGAAATCCTGCCCCAATATTCGGCTACGGTATCGGCATTGGCCTTGTGGCCGAGATTGAGGCCTTCGCTTTCCACGATCTGGGCTGCGGCAAAAACCCCGGCTCCGGCGGTCAGGATGACACCGGTCGGGGCATCTTCGCTGACCAGATAAACGACACCGGGGGTTACATATTCCGGCTTGAGCATCTCAAGGACCTGCGGAGGCATCAGATTTTCGGTCATGCGCGTTGCAGCGACCGGTGCAATGGCATTGACCTTGATGTTGTCCTTCGCACCCTCAAGCTTGAGCGTGTTCATGAAGCCGACGAGGCCAAGCTTGGCTGCGCCATAATTGGTCTGGCCAAAATTGCCGTAAAGACCGGTTGAGGAGGTGGTGACGACGATGCGGCCATATTGCTGCTCGCGCATGATCTGCCAGACTGCCTTGCAGGGCTTGACGCTGCCCATGACGTGGACATCCATCACCGCGGTAAAATCCTTGAGCTCCATCTTCGCGAAGCTCTTGTCGCGCAGGATGCCGGCATTGGCGATGAGCAAGATCG